>JALWCU010000339.1 GCA_027015275.1 Bacteroidales bacterium
ACTCTGATGAATTAATATCATTACGGCTCTGGCCAATGAGGAAGATAACATCGCCCTTTTCCTCAAAGCTAATGGGCATAAGATTGTTTTTGTCTTCCAGTATCCCGAGCATGCCAATCACTGGTGTCGGCATTATGGGCTCAATTTTGTCTTCTATTTGAGTCTGATTATAGAAACTAACATTGCCGCCGGTAACAGGGGTACCGAATTTTTCGCAAGCTGTAGTCATGCCTTTTATAGCGCCCACAAATTGCCAGTAAACTTCTGGATTATAGGGATTCCCAAAATTCAAGCAATTGGTTATAGCTACTGGTTTGGCACCAGAGCAAACAATATTTCTTGCAGCCTCTGCCACTGCTATTTGTGTCCCTAAGTATGGATCTGCAAAGACATATCTGGCATTGCAATCAGTGGTCAGGGCAAGTGCACGGTTAGTTTTTTTCAGGTTAACTATTGCTGCGTCTGTGGCAAAATTTGTGCTTATGTTGTTTGTCCTTACCATTGTATCATATTGTTCATAAACCCAGCGTTTGGACACCAGGTTTGGATTGCGTAGCATTTCCCAGGCAATAGAGCGGATGTCATCAGGCACAGGAATCTGATCAATGTTAAATTCTTTTGTGCGAGCAATATAAGCAGGCTCATGGTATTGCCTATTATATTGTGGTGCACCTCCTCCTACTACCAGCGCTGATGCTGGCATATCTGCAGCGACCTGACCATGCCAGTAAAAGATTAGCCTGTCCTCGTCTATTACTTCGCCAATTTGAGCATACGGCACATCCCATTTGTCTAATATTGTGTGTACAATGTCTTCTTTGCCCTTTTCGACTACAATAAGCATTCTTTCCTGAGACTCAGATAAGAGAATTTCCCATGGTTCCATATCCTCTTGCCTCAGAGGTACACGGTCTAAATAAATAATCATTCCACTCTTTCCTTTGGCGCTCATCTCAGATGTCGAACATATAATGCCTGCAGCACCCATATCTTGCATTCCTACAAGAGCATCAGTTTCCGCTAGCTCCAGTGTGGCTTCCAGCAAAAGCTTTTCCATGAATGGATCGCCAATTTGTACAGAGGGCAGGTCCTGGCTGGAGTCTTCTCTCAGGTCAGCCGAGGCAAATGTTGCTCCATGAATGCCGTCTTTACCTGTTGAAGAGCCAACGATATACACTGGGTTTCCCTTGCCACGAGCCACAGCAGAGATAATGTTGTCTTTGTGTACAATGCCCACAGACATTGCATTTACCAAAGGATTCTGATTGTATGACGGATCAAAGTACACTTCACCGCCAACGACAGGAACACCGAAGGAATTGCCATAGTCGCCAATGCCTTTAACCACGCCACGCATTAACATTTTTGTGTGTTCTGACTCTATCTGTCCGAAACGTAAGGAATTGAGCTGTGCTATTGGACGCGCTCCTAATGTAAAAATATCTCTATTAATGCCGCCTACGCCTGTTGCAGCTCCTTGATATGGCTCTATTGCCGAGGGATGATTATGTGATTCTATTTTAAAGGCCACAGCCCAACCATCGCCGATGTCCACAAGACCAGCGTTTTCTTCGCCAGCCTCTGCCAGCAGATGCTGGCCTTTTTTTGGTAAGGTTTTTAGCCATTTAATAGAGTTCTTGTATGCAGCATGCTCTGACCACATTACCGAAAAAGCACTAAGCTCAGTGAAATTAGGCTTATGTCCAAGTATCTGTATTATTTTTTCATATTCCTGAGCAAGGAGGCCCAGCTGTTCTGCTACTTGTTGATTAACGGTTTGATAATTAGTTTTTTTCATTCAAAAAATGTTTTATAACACAATGCGCCAAACATACAAAAAAATAATCACCGTACAATGAGAGTAATAGTTTTTTTAAACCTTGCCTTAGAACAATTATTTTTTTTGGTTAATTTAAAAATTTGTTATGTAACTTTGTGGAAAATAAATGAGCCCCTGAGCTCAAAAACAACAAACAAAAATGAGTGATAACCAAAAACCAATCGTAGAAGAGAGAGAGCATGTAGTTATCAAATTCGCCGGGGACTCGGGTGACGGCATGCAATTCACAGGCATTAGGTTTTCTGAGACTTCGGCTATGATGGGAAACGAAGTTTCCACCTTTCCTGACTATCCGGCTGAAATCAGAGCCCCCAAGGGTACTGTTGGTGGTGTTTCTGGTTTCCAGATTCACATTGGTTCGAGTGATGTAATTACACCAGGTGATGAGGCTGATGTATTAGTTGCTCTTAACCCCGCAGCATTGAAAGCTAATCTTCGCTGGGTAAAGAAAGGTGGGACTATCATTGTTGATGTTGATACCTTTACCCCAAAAAATTTGGAAAAAGCAGGTTGGGATACTGATCCTCTCCACAATGGTCTTACCCACGAGCACCAATTAATAGCAGCTCCTATTACTTCGCTCACAAAGGAAGCAGTTAAGGATTTGAACGTTGACCATGCTACTGCTCTGCAGAGTCGTAATATGTTTGCACTGGGTATAGTTTATTGGCTTTTCCATCGTGATCTTAAGTTCACAGAAGAATATCTGGAGAAAAAATTCAAAAATAAACATGAAATTGCTGAGCTTAATAGGCTTGTATTAAATGCTGGGTACAATTATGCTATGAATATCCAGCTTTCACGTACTTATGTGATTAAGCAAGCAAAGCTTGAGCCAGGGAAATATCGTTATATTAATGGCAATACGGCCACGGCTTGGGGACTTTTGGCAGCAGCTGAAAAGGCTGGATTGCAGTTGTTCTTGGGTTCGTATCCTATCACGCCTGCCAGTGAGATTTTGCAGGAGATGGAAGCCCGCCGCGATCTGGATGTTATTGCATTTCAGGCTGAGGATGAAATTGCAGGTATTGTTTCGACAATTGGTGCCTCTTTTGCCGGGAAATTAGCGGCTACATCCACATCAGGCCCTGGCCTGGCTCTGAAGTCTGAGGCTCTTAACCTGGCAGTTATGCTTGAGCTTCCTATAGTTGTTATTGATGTACAGCGCGGTGGCCCCTCCACTGGATTGCCTACAAAGCCCGAGCAGTCAGACTTGCTCCAGGTTCTATGGGGACGTAATGGTGAAAGTCCAATTGTTGTGTTGGCAGCATCTACACCAGATAATTGCTTCTATTATGCTTATCTTTCTGCCAAGATAGCATTAGAGCACATGACACCTGTAGTATTGCTTACTGACGGTTATTTGGCAAATGGTTCTAAGCCATGGAAAATTCCTAATTTGGACACCCTTCCACATATAAAACCAAATATTATCAAAGCCGGTGAACTAAAGGAATATCAGCCTTATGAGCGTATTCCTGGAACATTTGTACGCCGTTGGGCAATTGCTGGAACACCTGGTTATGAACATGTTATTGGTGGCCTCGAAAAAGAAGCTGTTACTGGTCATGTTTCTTATGATCCAGAGAACCATGAACACATGGTCATTGAGCGTGAAAACAAGGTTAAAGAAGTTCAGAAAGACATTCCATTGCTGGAAGTTGATGGTGACAGCGAAGGCGACCTTCTCGTTATAGGCTGGGGTAGCAGCTATGGGCATATTGTTACAGCAGTACATGAGCTCAGAAACGAAGGATATAAAGTCAGCCATGCTCATTTCCATTTCATTAATCCTCTGCCTTCTAATACCGAGGAAGTGTTCAGCAAATTCAACAAAATACTTGTTGCAGAGATGAACCGCGGACAATTCTTCCGCTATCTGCGCTCTGAATACCCACAGTTTGATTATCGTAAGCATACAAAAGTACAGGGTATTCCTTTCACTGTTTCTGAACTCAAAGAAGCAATCAAAAAAAATCTGGAGGACTAAAAAATGGCTACAACAAGCAATACACCAAAATATACATTCAAAGATTTTCATAGTGGCCAGCAAGTACGCTGGTGCCCAGGATGTGGCGACATAGCTATCCTGCGTGCTGTCCAGACAGCTTTTGCTAAGATGGGCATACCAAAAGAAAAATTCGTTGTTGTGTCCGGTATTGGATGCTCCTCACGTTTCCCTTATTACATGGCTACTTATGGCATTCATAGTATTCATGGGCGTGCCGGTGCTTTGGCTACTGGTATTAAGCTCGCAAACCCAGATCTGTCTGTATGGCAAGTAACAGGCGACGGAGATGCACTGGCTATTGGTGGTAATCACTTTATTCATGAAATACGCCGTAACATTGATGTTAATATCCTTCTGTTTAACAACAAGATATATGGTCTTACAAAGGGGCAATATTCGCCTACAACTCCCAAGGGGTTTAAGACAAAAACATCACCTTATGGTACAATAGAAGACCCATTTAATCCTGGCGAGCTGGCTATTGGCTCTGGAGCTACATTTTTCGCTCGTTCTATATATTCAAATATGAATCTGAGCGTTGATATTTTGCTCGAAGCACAAAAACACAAGGGCACCTCTGTTGTTGAGTTCTTGCAGACATGCGTTATCTTCAATAAGAATGCTTATGACTATCTGACCAAAGGCCCTGACAAAGAGAACAATTTTATCATTGTAAAGCACGGAGAGCCAATGATTTTTGGTAAGAACAAAGACATGGGGCTGATTCTGGACGAAAATTCAAATATCAAGGTAGTCAAGATTGGTGAAAACGGCATCACAGAAAAGGATATTCTGGTGCATGATGCACATAGACCTGACCCAATTCTTCATTACCAGCTTGCAGCTCTTCAGCATCCTGTTGTTTTTGGCGTTATTCGTAGTGTACGCAAAGAGACTTATGATGAGGCTCTTTATCGTCAGATAGAGGAAGTTAAGCAGGCTAGTAAATATCACAGTCTGGAAGAGCTTCTCAACAGTGGAAATACCTGGGAAGTAAAATAATATTTAGATAGTTTGATAAAAATAAAAAGCGGAGCTTAGCTCCGCTTTTTATTTTTATTGTTCCCTTAATAGTCAAATACCCAGCCATTTCCATCCATCATCTTCTTTGTCAAAAAAACGTACATTTAGATTCTGAGAATAGCTTTCCTGAAGAGTCTGGGATACTGCCAACTTGGCCAAAAAATCCGGAGGTACTATAAAGGCTATTTTTTTGCATTTATTAAGTACCAGAACTTTATTAACATTCATGTCCACCCATCTTTGCATGGAAGGTATAACTACGTAATGGAAATTTCGTTGATCTATAAACACATAATTTGGCTTATATTTATCAAAGTTTTCGGCCAACTTCTGCATTTCTTCTTGAAATTCCACATCTGTCATATACTGAGTCTTTTCACTCCATACCTGTTTGATCAGGCTCTTGTCCTCGTTATATTGTATATTTTGATATTCTGACATGTAAACTTCCATAGTGTACGATTTTTATCACCTGTAAATATATGAAAAAAAAATAAATTCTGAAATATATTTTCATTGAATACAAAAAAATATAAAAAAGGAGCCTTTGATGAATATTATTAAAACCATTTTGCTCTCTGTTTCCATTCAATCCCCTTAACAAACACTCTGTCCACCAGATCATGTGCAAACATATAAGTCAAAAATTCAAAAGAGGGCACAGGTCGGGTAATAATCAGATTTGCCCAATTGCCCACTGCTATACTACCTTGATTATGACTGATTTCCAGTGCATAAGCACTATTGATAGTTACGGCATTAAAGGCTTCTTGTGGTAGCATTTTATATTTAAGGGTGCCCAGACTCATGACAAACTTCATGCTTCCGCTGGGGCTAGAACCTGGGTTAAAGTCCGATGCCATTGCCACGGCCAGTCCAGAATCAATCATTTTGCGTGCTGGTGCATATTTCAAATTTAGGTAAAATGAAGTAGCTGGCAGCAGCGTGGGCATTGTCTTGCTGCCAAGCAAAGCCTCAATTTCTTCGTCTCCCACATATTCTAAGTGGTCAACGGATACAGCGTTGTGTTTTACGCCTGCCTGGATACCGCCTGTAAGTCCCAGTTCATTAGCATGTATTTTGGGTTTGAGACCGTATTTTGCAGCTGCGTTGAGTATTTTCTCTGTTTGCTGCTGTGAGAAGAATCCTTGGTCGCAAAAAACATCAACGTACTGTGCAAGATTTTCCTCTGCGACGCGTGGTAACATCTCATTTACAACGATGTCAACGTACCTGTCTGGCTCAGATTTATATTCAAGTGGTATAGCATGTGCGCCCAGGAATGTGGCTTTAATTGTTATTGGAAAATTATCTTTGAGCCGACGGACTGTACGTAGCATTTTCAGCTCCGCTTCTGTGCTTAGTCCATAGCCACTTTTTATTTCAATAGCTGTTGTACCGAGGCTAATAACTTCGTTGAGCCGCTCGGCTGCTGCCTGGTATAATTCTTCCTCACCTGCCTGCTGCATACGCCTGGCAGTGTTCAGAATGCCGCCGCCCTGACGTGCAATTTCCTCGTAGGTCATGCCTTTTATTTTCATAACGTATTCACCTTCGCGCCATTTTGGGAAGACAAGGTGCGTATGGCTATCCACGAACCCTGGCATAACTATCTGTCCTTTCTCTAATTCTATGATTTCAAAGGTTTTTCTGTTGCTGTACTGGCTCAGATTCAGTGTTTCCATCTCGCCCCAGCCAGCTATTTTGCCTTGATCGTCAATGACCAGATAAGCGTTTTCTATTTGTTCTATGTCCTGCATTTGTTTGCCTTTGCGCAAAAGGAGTCCCTGAGTGTTTAGCCCAATGAGCAGACTTATATTTGTGATTATTTTCATAGCTGACTGATTTTTGTTTTATCCGAAATTTAAAATTTTATATGAAAAACACGAAAAAATGAGTTTGTCCCATTTCTGGCAATTCAAAAAGTGTTTGCTATTATTGGGTATTTTTTATTTTTGTCTGCAAATGAAGGATAATGAAAAACAGCATTATTATAATTGGTTTCTTTGTTCTGGGAATAATCCTTGGCCATTATAAATTGTTACCTAGTTTTGTCTTGGAGCATGACTTGACTGTATATGCCTTATACTTGCTGCTATTTCTGGTAGGTTTGCTTATTGGCATGGACAAACAGTCTTTCGAGATTATACGAAAAAGCTCGCTGCGCTTGTTGCTGGTACCTCTGGGCATAGTTATTGGCAGCTTATTGGGCGCTGCGCTTGTTGGAATTTTTTATAAGGATTTATCTTTAACCGATAGTTTGGCTGTTGGTTCAGGCTTTGGTTATTATAGCTTGTCTAGTATTATTATTGCCGAGCTCAGGAGTAAATCTCTGGGTGTTGTGGCGCTGCTATCAAATATTTTCAGGGAGCTGATAACGCTGCTGTTTACGCCTTTGTTTGTTAAATATTTTGGTCCCTTGGCATCTATAGCTTCTGGAGGTGCCACGGCAATGGATACTACCTTGCCTATTATTACAGAATATAGTGGCAAAGAATATGCACTCGTTGCTGTGTTTAGTGGTTTGACTCTCACATTTTTAGTGCCGTTTCTGGTGTCGTTTTTTTGTTATTTGTAAAGATTGTCGATAATTTGCTATATTAACGAAAATTTATTTTTTAGCTATGTCAGCAGAAGTAAAAATACTATGGATAGACGATGAAGTTGATTTGCTTAATGTCCATATAATTTTCCTGCAGAGGAAGGGCTACATTGTCAATACAGCTACTAATGCACAGGATGCTTTTGATATTCTTGAGCAAGAAAAATTTGATATTATATTCCTGGATGAGAATATGCCAGGTATAAGTGGTCTCAACGCCTTGCCACGTATCAAAGAGCTTGCACCACATACGCCTGTAATCATGGTTACCAAAAGCGAAGACGAGACTGTAATGGATGATGCTATTGGCTCACAGGTGGCAGATTACTTAATCAAACCCGTTAAACCACAGCAAATCCTTCTGTCCATTAAGAAAAATGTTTTTCAGAAGGACCTTGTTACAGAGAAAACCGGAACAAAGTTCCGTGAGCAATTCAATCGACTAAGCAGTGAAATCAATTTAGCACAGGGCTGGCAGGATTGGGTAGATATTTATAAAAGATTGACACATTGGGCACTGCTCCTTGATGAAGTTCAGGATAATGTTTTGCTTTCTATACTCGAGTCACTCAGAGAAGAAGCAAATAGACTGTTTTCGAAATTTGTCAAAAACAATTATCAGAATTGGATAAATGCTGATGAACCTCCATTGATTAACAGGATATTACAGCAGGAACTCATCCCAGAATTGAAAAGCACAGACAAGCCAATTTTTCTGATAGTTCTGGACAATCTGCGTTATGATCACTGGCGAGAGCTAAGGTCTGTCATTTACAACAAAGTGGCTCAGATAGATGAGAAATTAATCTTCAGTATTTTGCCAACCGCGACACAATACGCTCGCAATGCCCTGTTCGCTGGACTTATGCCTTTGGACATAAAACGGCATTATCCGCAGTTTTGGCGCAGCGATACAGACGAAGGAAATAAAAATGACTTTGAACCAGATCTATTTGCAGAGCTATTGCGGCGAAACAATATTGATGTGAAATTCAATTTTAATAAGATTTTTAATGATACACATGGCCAGAAAATCATCTCTAATTTTAATAATCTGCTTAGCACGCAGTTGAATGTTATTGTGTATAATTTCATAGACATGCTCTCACATGCCAAGACAAACATGCAAATGGTAAAAGAGCTGGCAAAAGACGAGAGCTCTTACCGCTCAGTCGTCAAATCATGGTTTAGTCATTCATCCATTAATGAACTGTTCGAGCTTCTCTCAGGGCATGATGTGAGTATTTTTATCACCACAGACCATGGTGCTGTTAATGTCAAAAATCCAGTTAAAGTTATTGGAGATAGGCAGACTACGACTAATATTCGTTACAAGCAAGGGAAGAATCTAAATTACCCGGACAAAAAAGTCTTTGCTGTCCTCAAGCCAGAGAATGTCGGACTACCTAAGTCAAACATTGTCAATACTTATATTTTTGCACAGGGAAGTGACTTCTTTGTTTACCCTAATAACTATCACCAGTTCGTTAATTATTACAAGGATACGTTCCAGCATGGAGGTGTGTCTATGGAGGAAATGCTTATACCATTTGTCAAAATCAAAACACGCTGAGAACTTATGGAAAAATCTTTTTCATTAAACCAGATAGAGCAGATAGCAGATGAGATAATCCAAACCATAAAACAAACTGGTTCTCCGATTGTTGCATTTTATGGTAAAATGGGTTCGGGGAAGACCACACTCATAAAAGCCATCTGTACCCGATTGGGGGTGGTTGACATTGTCCAGAGCCCTACGTTTGCAATAATCAATCAGTATATGACTGAGTCTGGGTTAAGTATTTATCATTTTGATTTTTATAGACTTAACAATATTGATGATGCCATAAATCTTGGTGTAGAAGATTATTTTTACAGTGGTGATTTGTGTCTAATAGAATGGCCAGAAATAGTCGAACCGCTTTTGCCATCCAATACATTGAGAGTTAAACTTCAGATAATTGACCACACACACAGAAAAATTGTCATAAATGCAGCATAAGAAGGTCTCGGTAATAATCCCGACATATAACGAAGCTCAATTTATATCCAGGGCAATAGAGAGTCTTCTCGAAACAGACTATACTTCTGATTTACTGGAGTTTGTGATAGTGGACGGCAATAGTACAGACAAAACACGCGAAATAGTAGAAGAATTAGCTCGTCAGCAGAACGTCAATATCAAGCTGCTTAACAATCCCAATCATCTTACATCTGTCTCTCTGAACATGGGCATTGCTGGTTCTACGGGTGAGATAATTATTCGTGCAGATGCCCATTCTCAGTATCCTTCACATTATATCGACCAGTTGATTTACTGGAAAGAAAAGTTAGGTGCAGATAACGTGGGCGGAGTATTCGTTCATACAGCCCTGCGTAATACCAAGATAAATAATGCGATTATAGCAGTGCTGGATAGCCCTTTTGGTGTGGGTAATGCTACATACCGCCTTGTGCGTTCGGGACAACCAATACGGGTGGATACTGTACCTTATGGTATATGGGATAGGGAACTTTTTGACTCTATAGGTTTGTTTAACGAGAAATTGGTACGCAATCAGGATATTGAGTTGAATAAGCGTATTCTTGCCAATGGTGGGAAGATTTTTCTTCTACCCTTCCTGCACATCAAATATTACCCGCGCAGTACGTGGAGAGACTTTATCAAGTACAGTATGGAGAACGGCAAATGGAATGTCCTGACAATATTTATAACCCGCAATCTACGGGCATTAAACATTCGCCATTTTGTGCCGTTGTTCTTCGTTTTATCATTGGTTGGGACATTAATTCTTGGCATATTTAAAAAAATATTTTTTGCACTTTTTGTGTTAATAATTATTCTGTATTTTGCAGCAGCAATTGTCGCTGCTCTAAAGAGCAAGAGAGATAATACTACGATTTGGCATGTTGTTGTAACATTTTTCCTTTGGCATTTTTTTTATGGAATAGGCGAAACATGGGGCTTTGTCTGTGCGTTAAGAATGAAGAGATACTCGTCAGTAAATACCAACAATTAGGTATTTCACTTTTGGCAGGAAAGCATTTCTTTTACTAAAAAATAAAGGGATTATCATGTGGCAAGAAATCATAACTTACGCAATATTGGCTGCAACATTTGGCATAGTGATTTACAAAAGTATTATCCGGCCTATAATTCGTTTTATCCGCCCCAAGGAGCAAACACAAGACAAACAATTAGCAAATATTTGTGCCACATGTCCGGCAGTCAGCTGTCAGACCTGTCCTTTTTATAACCCAAACGCAGCAACATATCACTATAAGACAGTGAAATTAGATTCTGCTCAGGAATCTGAAAAAGTTTCAAAAAATACTGACACTGTGCAAGTAGCTCATCTTCATCATGCTTTCCATTAAAGTCCTGAGCTTCTATTTCTACAAAACTGCCCAGTCCATCCACTCGGTCAATGTGTATTTTTACATTATCTACAAAAAATATTTCTCGTTTTTTCTTGACCTGCACTAGTATGCCCAGTGCTGCTTGTAATATTTGTTTAAGCTGCTCAGCGTCTGTGGGCTTATAGAGCAGCACGTCTGATTTTTTTGGCCCTGGTGCATTGTGCCTTTGGTAAAAAATCAAGTTGTTTTCAATATTGCCTTGCCGCAGTTTCAGCCGTCCATTAGGCACTGTGAAATATGTGTCCACCTGGTTGTCTGTACCTATAAAACGAGCCTGCACCGTCTCAAGAATATTTCTAATACGTGCAGGCTCGTGGCAGCGTGCCTTAATCTCGATGTTCTTTGGCATAAAAGACTAAATTTCAATGAATTCAAAGTTTATTCTTTTTGCTATTTTCTGGTATCTTTTGCCCAGCTCCAGCATATCCTCGTCAATGGATTCGTAAAACCATTTGACTATGACAGTGGCATTTTGTGCTATCTCGTCGAGAGCTAACATTAGCTGCATCAGTTGCTTATTGGATGCAGTATTAACATACTCCAGATTGAACTCGAAGACAGTCTCGGGCAGAGGATTTTTGCCATACTCCTTTATCCACTGAATTATGGGCTGATAAAATTCAAAAGCATCTTCGGGTACGGAGACACGTTCAATCCTGAAAATTTTTTCTTCTGGATTGAGAATAACTTCGGGCGTGTCATCGGTTGGCTGGAGTATGATCGGTTCCATAGTTAATTTACATTTTTAATTATGGTTTGCAGGATATAAAAATACAGATTTTCTGAAACTTTAAGAAATTTAAATTGCAATTGTGCCGAACTCTTTATCCTCAGGTCATAGAATCCCAGCCCAGTACGCAGAGAATCTACATTGTCCATATCCAAAAGTATCTCGTCATAAAGCTCGCTGATTTCATCCAAATCCTTGGAATTTATAAAATTAAGCTTATCTTCTATGAGCTTCTTTTTTTCCTGTGTAACATAATTTCCAGAAAGCAAGGCAAAATCACCACTGTCAAGCTGACGGATGAAAAATATGCCTGGCACGCCTTCGTTATCGTCTATTTTATGGCCATGTTTAATGATATTTTGTATCATCTCTACCATGACATTCGACAGACGAATCGTGGTCAATGACAGGTTCATACGACCTTTGATAATTGACAGTAGGTTTAGTAAATTCTCCTGTGTAAAAAAGCCATTGAAATAGAGTAGAATATTTTCGACGTTGAGGGTAAGGTGGAGCTTTTTGATGGAAATAAGAGCAGAGCGCAATTTGGAATAATCATCGCCCGTCTCCTCTTCGCCTTTTTGTATTGGAATGCGGGTTTGTAGATAAAAATAAGAATACTTATCATTGACTAGCTCAAAGCTGGCTACTAACTTATTACCTGACTTGCGTGCAATCTCTATCAGTCCCAGTCCAGCGCCTCCCTTGTCAGATATAGCGCCAGTTCTAAGTACCTCTTTATGTAGCTGCTTTAGCTCATCTTTATCAAGGCTATTAATTTTATCAATACGTGATTTCAGATCTGGAATGCGTTCATTAAGAACGAGATTTCCAGTAGTAACATAGTAATAAACCTGCTGTTTTTGAATGGCAAAAATACCTGGATATTTCTCTAAGTAATCATCTGCATCTTCCTGGTGCATTGAAATATTTTGCAATCCTTCGACCATTATGTAATAAATTCGTTTTTGCAGTGCACTGACGCCTAAGGAACGCTGAATATTAACATCTGCCAGGGAAAGAATTTTTTTACTAATATTGTGGCTAAAAAAACCACGGTACACATACTCAAAATTCTGCTGCTTGATACGAGTGAACAAATCAAAAGCCTTATCGAATAAACTATCATCAATTATTTGCATAGCCATAATATTTGCTTTTCGTATAAATTTAATTATTTGCAGCAAAATTTAAACCATTTTTTTGAGAAAAATTTTTTAAACAATACTTTTGTTGTGGCATATTTTTCTCATTATAAAGTAAAAATTAGAATAAAAAAGAGTTGTGGATAAAAAAGTTTTATTTTTGGAAGGCGCTAAAGATCAGGCCAAAGCATTAGCATCATACCTTAGGAAACAAAAAGAGTACGAACTGCATTTCTGTAATGATATTTACTCGCCCTCAGTAGATGGCTATGATTTAATTATACCATCCGGAGCCGACAGCACCTTGCAATATATCCTCAGTCACGGGGACATCAAGATTGGACAGTTAACATATACCAAAGATAATCTCATTGCTTTTGACAAGATTAAATCAATAAAGGCTGTTAAAGAAGTTGGTGTCCCAGCTCCAATCACATATACAGACAGAAGCCGTATAAAATTTTTCCCTGTATTTTATAAATCTCTTCATGAGCAAGGATACTCCAAGCGAGGCATTATTCGCAATGAGATAGATTTGATGAACATGCAGGATGACGATATTTTCTTCCAAGAGTTTATCTGGTCCAAAGGCACGTATTCTGTGGGTTTCCTTGCCGATAGAGGCAAGCTTATAACAACCTTTGCACAAAAAGAGATAATTAGTTATCCCTATCATGGTGGTTCTGGAGTGATCCTGACCAAAATACAGGATAAGCGGCTTATAGATTATACACAGAGAATTGTTAGGGCGTTTAATTATTCTGGCTGGGGGCTGACCGAATTTAAGTATTGTAATAAACGCGACGATTATGTTTTCATGGAGCTGAATGCCAAGTTTTGGGCATCTCTGAGATTCGCTTTTGAGAATAATCCAGATTTTCTAAAATACCTTTTTGATATAGAGATAAAACCCAAGAAGATAGACACAATCATTTACATAGATAGAGTTATCCTTTCGGACTGGGAAGAAATTTTCATGAGCCTTCCTTATCTTACCAAAGCTAAATGGGTGAAGAGTCAAAGCATTGCCAAAGTGCTATGGAAAAGAATCAAAAATGACCGTGAAGGACGCAAGACAATTAAAATTATGCCTACAAAACCTTTACGCCCATGACGAGAATATCATCAAGCTGGCGGTTATTTCCCTTCCAATCTACAAAAGTCTGATATAGAATTTGTTTCTGCGTATCCATAGGTAAATCGCTTATCTCTTTAATCAATATACGGAAACGTTTCTTCATGAATTTCTTGCGTCTAGGACCTCCAAATTGATCGGCATATCCATCGGAAAACATATAAATAACATCACCTGTTTCATATTTGACAACATGATCAGTGAAAGATTCTGCTGCATTATAGTAAATGCCTATAGGCATGTCGTCGCCTTTGACTTCGATAAGTTCACCATTTCTGACTAGCCACAGGGGATTGTTAGCTCCAGCAAAATGAAGCTCTTGTGCGGCTATGTCTATCATGCAAAAGGCCATATCCATGCCGTCTTTACTTCCACCCTGCTTGTGCTCTTGTTTAAGGAAACGAATGACATATTCACGCAGAATATTGAGCACAATATTAGGTTGTAGCTGTTCGTAATCGAGTTTACCGACAATTTCGTTCAGGAAGGCTATGCCCAACATGGACATGAAAGCTCCCGGCACTCCATGACCTGTGCAGTCTGCCACCGTAAATAATATTTTGTCATTCTGCTTTGTCATCCAGTAGAAGTCGCCAGAGACAATATCCCGAGGCATGTACAGAATGAAATTCTCTTTAAGCAGGTTGTCAATATATTCCTTGGGGGGCAGAGCTGCTTGCTGGATACGCTTAGCATACTGTATGCTCTTGCGGATATCGCGGTTTTGTTTCTCGATTTTTTCTTGTGCAAGTTTGATCTCTGTAATGTCTGCATTAATAGAGAAAAGCTTTAGTAAATAATTTTCTTCGTCAAACATTGGGGTCAGTGTCGAACGCAGCCATAGAGTTTTGCCCTTTGGTGCCTGTACTTTAAAGACATATTCTGCTGATTGCCTATTTTTCAAGGCTTTTTCGATCTGTGCCAGAGTCTCATCGTCCAGATCAGCAAAAATGATATTATTGCCAAACTGCTCTTTGAATTGTTCCAGATTCATTCCCAGCATACGCTCAAAGCCTGGGTTAACCCATTCTATTTCTCCAGTGCTATCTGCTATGATAACGCCATTGTCAGTTTTTTCGGCTACAATTGAGAGCTTAGCTAATTCGAAGTTCTTTTGCTCCAGCTCCTTAGCTTGTTTCATTATTTGTTCGTTCTTCCTACGTATCTCTTCCTCTGCTTCTTTTATTTCAGTAATATCCGAGTCAATTAGTATGACCTTGTACAGCTCTCCCTCGTGAAAGATAGGTGTTATATTACTCTGCAACCACACAGAGCGCCCGTCCTTTGTCAGGAGCATACTCTCGGTCGTAACAGAGTTTTTGTTTGCAAGTGCTTGTTGAAGAGCATCTTTGAGCAGAGGATTAAAACTGGTGAGTAAATTGCCAAATTCCTGCTCTATTTCCTCGTGTGTGTATCCATAGAGCTTTATAAAACCGTCATTGACCCATTCAAAGGTCCCGTTCGGATTGATAATTGCCACAGCATTGCTCGTCTCACTGGCAACAATGGATAATTTTTCCAACTGTTCTGCCTGTGCCTGGATTTTCTCTTTTTGTTCTTGCAAGAGCTTGTTTTGATGCTTCTGTACCTTGTAGCTTCGATAGATAAAGTATGAGAGCAGACCGATGATCACGAGCATCACTAAGAAAACGCCTATGACCAGCCTTTGCAGTGTGATAGTGAAATTGAGTTTTTGCAGTTCTTTTTGTTTTTTTCTTACCTCTGCCTCGACTTGTTTCATTTTAGCTTGCTGATGGGCAAGTAGTTGCTCTTGTTGATGATATTTTTGCTGTGTTTGCTTGATTCTGTTTCTGAAGTTTGTAAGCTCCTTTTGTGTTTTATTTATCTCAGTCTCTTTTTGCTGGAGTATCTGTACCTGTTTGTCCAGCTGGTCTTGATATGCTCTGAGCTGTGAGAAAAGCTCCTGTAGTCGTGCTTTCTGCTGGGCTATTTCCTGCTGACGTTGGGCTATTATTTGCTCTTGCTGGCGTATGTATTTGTTCTGCTCTGCTATACGCTGTTTTTGCCGTTCTACTTCCTTGAGCTTGTCATTGAGTTCTTGTTCTTTCTGCTTTAGCTGTTGCTCTGTTTGGGCTAATTCTTTTTTTGTCTGATTAAGTAATTTCTTGGCATTCAGGTCAATACCCCCTAAATTCTCAAACCCAGGCATCAGACTAACGCCATGGTTGATGATATTCTCCATATTATACTCGAAGTTGACTTGCTGACCCGAAGATTCCACAAAAAGATTAATCATCAATTTCTCTTTGTCATACCAGTCGTCAGTAATTATCACAGTGGCATAAGAGTCGTAAAATCTAAAAATATCTTTGGCCAAATAATTATAATCAGATGGTAGGAAGAATATGTGACAATATTTAAGGTCGCTCAGAGACTTGAAGTTTATAATCTTATAGTTTATGCCAGTGGCAAAACGCGAAGGCTTGTAACGCTCTAAGGCTTGAAGCATATCCGGCGGGCAATTGTATGTACCGATTATTATCTGGTCAATGTACTGGTCATTTTCCCAGGTCATATATTTTTGCAAATTCCAGATAAGCTTTGCTTTCTGGTCCACTATTGGAACGTACTGCGCAGATGCCCTTGACGACAAAAAAGTTAATGCCAGTGTTATGTAAAACAGATATTTTTTCATTCACAACTAGTCTATATACCTTGTATTACAAATATCTTGCAAAATTCAATCAAAATAAGGTAATAGCCAATCTGCCTGTGCATACATGAATATTTTTTCCTTAGGCAGAATAAGTTTACCTTCAAAATCCTTGACACGAAAAGCCTGTTTGCCAGTCAAATCGCCAATATCAAACACCAAATATTCTTCGTCAAATGACACAAATCTGTCAGGGTCGAGTCTATTCCTGTTAATGGCCAAATCCACTCTATAGCTTTGCTTTCCGTTTTTTAAAATAACGTTTTTCATAATAAAGTCAAAAAAAGCATGCTTCTGGTTGAATGGCAATTGCTCATAAACATTTATATATTCTCTGCCATTGCTTTGCGCAATATGCCGGAGTGCCAGTAATATGGAAAGAGCATGCAAAAGCGAAGTCTCACGGCGCAACTGATCACCGATTATGTAGCCAGTCTCAAAAAGCATTGTGGCAGCCCCCTGCGACGAAAAGTAATCTCCAAAAGCTGTGGGCATAAAGCTGTCATTATATTTTGCCAATGGATAATCATTTAGCTCCCGGGCGACATAGCCCAGTATGTCCATTGCTTCCATACGTGCTTGAGTAACTGTCTTTCTGATGTCCGATGAAGGTACAAGAAAAGCCATTGCTGTTGGCCGGTCTTCACCTTGTGGTGCATAATAAATCTCCTGGTCATGCAGATTAAAGCAGTAATATGGTGCGAAATTCTCAAAAGTCTTTGCCAAAATCTGAGCTTCGGGACTGGTACGGCGCAATGCATCGCGGTTAATATTAATACCCTGAGCATTACGTCTGGTAAAATTCTGGCTACCATCGGGATTGAGCATTGGAATTGCTATGATATTCAGACTCTCACGGACAAGCCTTGATAGCTCATGGTCTGTCTGCAAAAATTCCATTGCCAGCACAAGAGCATAAGTGCTAAAAGGTTCATTACCATGCATCTGAGACCACATCAATACCTTCTTGCCAGTATCGCTGCCCAGAGAATATGAAAAGATTTTCTTTCCTCTGTAGCTTTTGCCCAAAGTGTGCTTATGCCAGGTAGGTAGTTTATCCTCGATGTAATGATGCAACTCCTTATGCCCCAGCCCCATCGGTCTGTGCATCCGCCATAGCTTGCTGTTAGACAGAAGATTACTTATTTCTAAACTTGTGGAATTCATCAGAATATAACAGGCATGTTTGTTTTAAAGCTTGTTTGTCAGAATGCTCTAAGATTTCTGCAAAAGGATGAAAAATTGCATTAGGGCTATGATAATCGCTGGAGAGAAAAACATTGCGAAAGACAAAAAGCGCAGAATATGCTACTATGTCCTGATGGTCGAAGGCGAGCCGGACAATATCATCTGTTTGTGTACTGTGCCTATCAATTTTTTGCTTGGCAATATCGTTCAGGCTAACCCACTGTGCAACGGCTGCATCGTCACCGGCCTGTGGTTTGTATTTGTTCTTGTCAATCATAGCGAAAAATACAACTGAGACAGTATGTCCACGCGGGTCGCGACCAGGTGCGCTAAAGGTGCGCATCTGCACTAGTGGAATGTCCTTTAGCCCTGTTTCTTCCTCGAGCTCACGAACAACACAGTGCTCGGCCGACTCGTCCTGATCCACAAAGCCGCCGGGCAGGGCAAAATGTCCTTTGAATGGATCATTTTTGCGTCTGATGAGTAAAATATATACCTGCTCATCGCCTGGCACAATGCCCCATAGAACAGCATCCGTAGTAAGGGCAGGACGCGGATATTTGTAGCTGTACATTATTTAGCGTTTTATTTTTTTTGATTAATGTGTTTAATATCAAATAGTTGTTTGTTTTTCTCTGTTATTTTTACCAGCTGTCCGCATGCCGCAGCTATGTCAGAGCCTTTGCTACGCCGAAAAGTAACAATAATATTGCGATTTTCCAGAAAATTAATGAACTCTTGTACTCTCTCTGGCTGTGATTTACGGAAAATGCTTTGTGGTGTTTCGTTGTATTCTATTAAGTTGATTTTTGATGGAAAATTACGCGTGAACTCAGCCAGCGCCCTGGCATCCTTTATATTGTCGTTTACACCGCCCAGCATCAAATATTCAAAAGTTATACGCTTGCCAGTTTTTTTGTGAAAATATTTCAAGGCATCGATAAGCTCGTTAAGCGGATTGGAATTATTAACAGGCATTATTTGGCTACGTACATCGTCGATAGCGCTGTGCAGAGATACTGCCAGGTTAAACTTCGGTGCCATATCAGCCAACCGATAAAGTTCTTTGATAATGCCAACAGTGGACATGGTTATGCGTTGTGGGGACATTGCCAGTCCTTGTTCTGACATCACAATATCCAGGGCACGCAAAACATTATCCAAATTGAGTAGAGGTTCGCCCATGCCCATTACAACAACATTAGTGAGCTTACGTCCAAAATGCCGTTTGCTTTCTTCGTTCAAGAGCCAGAGATGATCGTAAATTTCATAAGCCTTGAGATTACGCTTAAGTCCCATTGTACCTGTTGCACAAAATTTACATCCCAATGGACAGCCCACCTGTGTAGAAATGCAGGCTGTTACACGTTCGCTTCTTCGGCTCGGTATCAATACACCTTCTATTAAGTGCCCTTGGCTCAGACGAAAAGTATATTTAATTGTGCCGTCAGCCAAGCTCTGCTGATAGGAATGTATCTGCACTGGCTCCATGACAAAATCTTTTTCCAGCTGTGCTCTGAGCTTTTTGGATAAATTGGTCATTTGTTCAAAGTTCGTAACATTCTTTTGCCATAGCCATTGCCATATCTGCTTTGTACGAAAACCAGGCTCATCAATATTTTTCAGATATTCCTGGAGCTGCTCTTGGCTCAGGTCTTTTATGTTCTGTTTCTTTGTCATAGAAATTTCTTGATTTCCCGACTATGTTTGCTTTTATTTCTCTATTCTGATGCGGGCATCTACAGCCACTATGTTATCGCCGTCAGCAAGCAATGGATTAATGTCCATTTCTGCAATTTCTGGTGCTATCTGGCAAAGGAGTGAGACACGGCTAATAACGTCGGCAAAGCGCTGTTTGTCAACTGGTTTTGTGCTACGAGCGCCTTCGAGCATTCGCACGCCCTTGAGACTGTTGATCATCAATATTGCTTCGTCTGTGCTGATGGGAGATAGTCCAGACTGCACGTCTTTGAGCACTTCGATAAAAATGCCGCCCAGACCTGCCAGGATAATGTGCCCGAATTTTGCTTCTTTTTTAGCGCCTACGAATAGTTCGATGCCCCCAGCCATGGGTTGTAGTAATACGCCCTTGGCATCAGGTATTTGCATAAGTCGATTGAAATGCTGCTCTACTTGTTGTGCATTCTTTACGCCCAGCACGACGCCGCCTACATCCGATTTGTGTAGCGGCCCTACAACCTTCATTACCAGAGGATAGCCAAATTCATTGGCTTTTGCTATTGCTTGGCTCTGTGTGGTTACCACTGCTTCGGGCACGCGTGTTATGCCTGCTGCGTCGAGCAAAGCAGAAACTTGTTCTGGTTTGAGATAACCGTCTGGGGCATCCGCGATGATTTGTCTTATCTTGTTTTTGTCAATATCCTTTGGCATGGAGACCTCGAGGCTGGATGGCTTAGGTGTTTTCCACACTTTTACCAGTGCCTGTCCGAATAGTACTTCGTCGTTAAATGATTGATGTCCATAGCCTTGAAAATGTTTTATTTCTTCGGCAGCCTCGCTTGTCGAGGGCATTATTGGGTAAATAGGCTTTTTGTTTTTTTCAATGTGTTTGTGAATAACGTCGTAAGCGTCAAATACTCTAAACAGTCCTGGTGTGCCGAAGATAACAGCTATAGCGTGGATGTTATTACATTTTTCTTCACATGTCTGAAGGATATAATCCAGCTGCTGTGCAGTACCAGTGGCAAGGAAGTCTATGGGATTAGCAGCTGATGAGCCTGGGAAAAGATTTTCGAGCAGGTCTTTTTGAATATCCTTGTCAATGGGAGGTACTTTCATGCCGCCATTGGAGAGAGCATCTGTGAGCATAACGCCAGGGCCGCCGGCATGTGTAACAACGGCAACGCTGTCGCCTTGCATTTCTTTTTGCTGGAAGATAGCAGCTACTGTTGCCAGCTCTTCGCGTCCCTGACAACGTACAATTCCAGCTTTGCGGAATAGAGCGCTGACTGCTTCGTCAGAGCTTGCCAAAGCTCCGGTGTGTGATGAAGCAGCACGGCTACCGGCTTCGGAGCTACCAGCTTTTACAGCAGCTATACGGCAGCCTTTGTTTATCAATGACTGTGTGTGTTTGAGAAATTTTTGTGGATTTTCAATCTTTTCTATGTACAGAAGTTTAACCTTTGGATCATGTTCGGGATCAAAATTTTCGTCCATGTATTCCAGCACCTCTTCTACACCAATTTGTGCACTATTGCCCACAGACCATATACTATTGAATGTCAAGCCTTTGGGTAGAGCAGATTCCATGATAAAAACAGCTGTGGCACCCGAACCAGATATCATGTCAATGCCTTTGGGGTCGAGCTTGGGAATAGGTGTTGTAAAGACGCCAGCATAATTGGTGTTTATTACGCCAATGCAGTTTGGACCAATCAGAGAAGCCCCATATTGATTGACTATTTGTACCATGCGTTTTTCGAGCCGAGCTCCTTCCTCGTTTTCTTCGCTAAAGCCAGCTGAGAACACTATAAATGCCTTGGTGCCCTTTTCTTTTGCCAGGACCTCTATTGTGTCTGGACAAAAGGCTGCTGGTATTGCCAGTATGGCTAAGTCCACCTGTGGTAAGTCCTGTGCTTGGTGATAGGATTTTATACCCTGGACTTGATCTGCTTTGGGATTGACAACATAAATTTGTCCTTTGTAGCCCTGGTCTATAAGATTTTTCAGAGCCTTGCCACCTGGCTTTTGGATGTCGTTAGATCCACCAACAATTACAATACTCTTGGGATTGATTAATTCTTTGGTTATCATTTTGTTGTGTGTTTTTATTCGTTTACGCTGGATAAAAATAAAATTTTAACTCAAGGCAAAAAATATTTTATATCATTTCATTCTATAATTATATGTGTATTTAATGATTTTGAAAGGAGCCTTGGACCTGCGTTGGATGAGCAGCAACTCTTCTGTATTAGTTGATTTGTCATAATAGACTTTGTAAACAAAGCGTACTATGAGATTGTTATTCGTGTCTTTGAAGACTTCTACCTTTGTGGGGTTGTATTTAGTTATTGCGCCACGCTCGAGCTGGATGTTTCTCAGTGTTTGTATCCATTTCTGTGGCTTGACATTGGATAGCATTTTCTCGTCGAGTAGGGGAATCAAGTCCCTGTAGTCCTGTCGCATATCATAAAAATAAAACAGTGTGGCTGTTTTTTCTGCTTTGTTTATTGCCGAAGAGCACGAAAAAAGAAACATTGATAATAGAATCGGTACTATGCTTATTTTTATTAGCTTCATGTTCTATGTGTTTGAGTTTTAGCCGAAATTAGAAGATAATTTCCAGAGATAAAAAGTTTTTTGCAAATTTGGTTACACAAAAAACAAATAAAGTAAAAAATGAAAACTATTCTTTTTGATACTACAGAAAATTGGCAGGATTTTTTGCCATTGACTTATACTCGTCCTATTTCCCAGTTGCGCATTGGCATATTGACCATTGCTGAGAAATGGCAGAAATACTTAGACCTTCCGGTAACCTATAAAACAGAAGATTATTTACAGGTAAAATACAAGTATGAGCCTGATAGAGAAAATTATATCGTAAATTCCACTGTTTTGCCAGACGATAATCTTGTGGATAATATCAAGCAGCTGGGGCTGGGGCAGGCTTTATTCAAGGATGGTGTGTTCATTGCAGCGCATGTTGGTATCGATGATGTCGAAAAGGCAGTACTGGGACAGGACGTAAAGCTCAATCAATACAACAGAGAGCTCTCTGCGGTTACGCAGCTATGGCATTTATTCAAATTAAATGGTCAGGAACTGGAGAAGGATTTTATTCTGTTGACTAAGGGACGTAAATCTCAGAAACTGAGTAAGTCAAATCTTGTTTTTGAAGAAGAAAGAATTTTTGTTGAGCCAGGAGCTGTTGTTGAGGCAGCTACGTTAAATCCACACGGAGGATATATTTACATTGGTGCGGAAGCTGAGATAATGGAGGGCGCAATAGTCCGTGGTAGCCTGGCAATGTGTGAGCATTCAGTTCTCAAGGTTGGTGCTAAAATTTATGGTCCTACGACACTTGGTCCTTATTCAAAAGTTGGAGGCGAAGTAAACAACAGTATTATAATTGGTTACAGTAATAAGGCTCATGATGGTTTTCTTGGTAATTCTGTGCTGGGCGAGTGGTGTAACATTGGAGCAGATAGCAATAATTCTAATCTAAAGAACAATTATGCACAGGTAAAGTTGTGGAATTATCGGCAAGAGCGTTTTGTGCCGACTGGCGAGCAGTTTTGTGGTCTTATCATGGCAGACCATTCCAAGTGTGGCATTAATACAATGTTCAATACAGGTACTGTTGTTGGTGTAAGTTGCAATATTTTTGGAGCAGATTTTCCTCGAAAGTTTATTCCGAGCTTTTCGTGGGGTGGGTATCATGGTTTTGACGAGTATCGTTTTGACAAGGCAATGGACACAGCACGTCTGGTTATGGCGCGGCGACACAAAGAGCTAACAACAGAGGAAGAGCAAATACTCAAGGAAGTTTATCAGAGAAGTTCCCACTATCGCAGTTACAAGTTAAAGTGAAGTTTTATATCTTTGTAAAGTGTGATTAACCAAAGGGGAAAATAAAAGTATGGCCACTCGAAGAAAAACAAAATCGAAATCAAAGTCCAGATCAAGAAGAAAGTCTAAGAAAAAGAGTTTTTTCAAGGATCAGCGGGTAAGATTTATTATTGGGCTGATATTAATATTGTTTGCAATTTATTCGTTCCTGGCCTTTTTGTCGTATTTTTTTACATGGCAGAGTGATTTCAATAAGGGAAATATTTCGTTTTTCGAGTTTCTTTCTAGTGATGTGGTTGTAGGTAATTGGATGGGACGTTTGGGTGCAGCTTTGGCAGTTACGTTTGTGCACAAATTCCTCGGCATTGGAGCTTTTGGTTTGGTGTTTATTGTTTTCTTGATAGGCATGCGTTTGATTAATATTCGTATAAAGCATTTCTGGAAGTGGATACTACATGCCTCGATAATTACTGTTCTCACATCAGCCTTTTTCACTATTTTTACTTTTAATGATTTTTTTCCATTGGGAGGAGTGTATGTCAGGACAACCTTCCTCGCGTTGAAGGAAAATATCGGCGGTTTTGGCGCTGTGGTAACTGTGCTGCTTCTAATAATAATTTATGTGTTTTTTGCTATTGATAATAGTTTTGAGTGGACCAAGAAGAAAGTTCATAATATCGCTGAATCTGAGAAAATTAAGGAGGTTGCGCACGCTTCACAGGGATTTTTTACCCGTCTGAAAGAAAGGGTTTTTAGTAAGCAAGCCCAGCCCACACAGGCGAAAGATAATGAGACCGAGCCAGATGAAACTGGATTTGTTGATGAGCAGGAGCTTAATCCGTTTTCCAAGATTACTGACGAGTACGAGACGCCCAGTAAGCATTTTGTCATTGGCGACGAAGATAAGCAGGAAATAGAGTTTGAAATAGACCTTTCGTCAATGCGCAAAAAGCCCGAACCAGAACCTATGGAAATGGAGGTCGTTACAGCCGACAGTGTGCAGATGGATGATATTCACCAGGATTTTGACCCAACCAAAAGTTTGAGAACATACAGATTTCCGAGTATTGATTTGCTCGAAGACCATGGCGATGATATTAATGAACAGGCTCTTTTGCAGGAGCTTAAGGCGAAAAAAGAAAAGATAATCGAGGTTCTCAAGAATTTTAAAATTGACATTATAAAGATTAATGCACAAGTAGGTCCTACGGTTACTCTCTATGAGATAGTTCCAGCGCCAGGCATACCTATTTCCAAGATAAAGCGTCTGGACGAGGATATAGCAATGAATTTAGCTGCTCTGGGTATCCGTATAATTGCGCCAATGCCAGGCAGAGGCACTATAGGTATTGAAGTCCCGAATGAGAATCCGACAATCGTTTCCCTTAAGGATGTTTTGCTCTCACCAGAATACCATAATGCCAAGTATGAATTACCAATTGCTCTGGGTAAAGATACTGTGAACAAGCCTTTTGTCTTTGATCTGGCAAAGGCGCCACATGTGCTGATGGCAGGCAGCACAGGCGAAGGTAAATCTGTGGCTATTAATGTGATAATCAATTCTTTAATCTTCAAGAAACATCCAGCACTTCTGAAATTTGTATTGATTGACCCCAAGCAGGTAGAATTGTCATTGTATTCGCGTTTGTCAAAGCATTATCTTGCTACTTTACCCGGAGCCGATGACCCGATTGTTACGGATGTTGACGATGCAAAGAAAGTACTTAAGTCCCTGATAGTGGAAATGGAAGAAAGATACCGGCTACTGAAACTGGCGCATGTGCGTAATATCAAGGAATATAAA
>JALWCU010000340.1 GCA_027015275.1 Bacteroidales bacterium
GCCCCTTTAGATCATAACGAAGAAACTGTGGCAGTGCATTTATAATGCCTGGATCAGCCTTGTGCCGAGCAGGGCTGTCCGACCCTAAAGTAAAATCATACTTGTTTATATCAGTAAATTTCGGATTCTGGTTAATTAGCGATGCTCTGGTCTTGTAGCCCTGATCTGTCTTTATCAGACTATTGCTTATAGTATAATCAAAGTGCTCCCATGGCTGAGCCGGAGATAAACTAAGCTCATTATCTAAATTGCCATAAATAATTGTATTAATGATTGTTACATCAGCAGGGGCTACATAAATAGGCTGATTGTCCTGAATATAATAATTTGTAATTACCACTGACGGGGTTGTGCGTATCGTTCCCCAGGCATAGTAATTGGCCACTGTAGTGCCAAGTAGCTTGTATGTCCCACCATCGATTGCCGCAAAATTATACCAACCAGCATCAGCAAATAGAGATGAATAAACATTAACTTTGGAATTATTAGCAAAAATATTTGCATAACTCTGATGAATAATCTGACAATGATTAACAATCACTGTATCTGGTACAGAATCAGCAGAAATACCTACAATACTGTTTTTTATCTCACACCAAGAAAAATTATTATTATGTGAATCTGGATAAAGCACAATTCCGCCCCACTGGCCTGGAATATCTTGATAATCCTTTTCCAGACGGTCTGAACAAAACCGGACTAAACTATCCTGCTCGCCTTGCACGTCTATGCTGCCAAAAACATGTATCCCAGCAAAACGATGCAAAAAAACCTTTGTACCTGGCCCGATAGTGAGCTTTGCATTTCTGTCAACAGCTGTATAATACCATATCAGCACAGGCCGGTTGCTGTTCCACACAGTATCCGAAGAAATTATTAATTTTTTGATAAGAAAAACATTCCAACCCACAGCCAACAACTTAACACTCTGCATAATACTACTTTGCACAAAAATTATGGAATCTTCACGCAATAGATAACCTTTATTGGGCTGGACAGTAACATCAGCAAAAATATAAATGCTATCATGTGCTGGCAGAAAAACGTCCTTTGCATCGATGCTGGGCACACCATTGATATTTAGGCGAAAATCAGATTCTTTGCCTCCAGCAAGGTAAATGTGTTCCAGAACAATATCATGGGCAGTAGTATTATAAACTTTCAACACCCGGGTTGCAGAGCCTACCTGAGTGAAAACTGTGTCAAAAAACACAGTATCTGTAGAAAAGTTCAATTTTGCAGCTTGCTCTATCTGCTGCTTATGACAGCTCATCAAGCTTAAAATCAAAAGTAATATGTAAAAAAGACGGAGCTTCATTTGGACATGAGGTTATAATTATTTTGAACCTTTTTAATAGCTTGATAAAAAGCCTCATGAACCCTACGTCTTACGTGCAAGTGGTAAATTTGATAATTCTTTATGCTCGGATAAATCCTATTGGACAAAAAAACAAACACAAAATCATACTTTGGATCTACCCATACCATACAACCTGTAAATCCTGTATGTCCAAAACTCTCGTCCGAGGCAGACGGTGCATAGATATGTTCCTTTTCACCGTCAGTACAATCAAAGCCCAGTGCACGATGATTTGTCCTAGGGAAAGGCTTGGTCGTAAAGAGCTTAATCGTAGTGCCTTTGATATACTTGCGGTCAGCATAATACCCTTTCTGAAGAATCATCTGGTAAATTATACCCAGGTCATTTGCAGTAGAAAACAGGCCTGCATGTCCGCTCACACCTCCCAGCATAGCCGCAGCATAATCATGTACATATCCCTGTATCTGCTGGTGCCGAAAATAAGTATCATCCTCTGTCGGCGCAATCTGGTCCTTGGGAAAAGAATGCAAAGGGCAAAACATAGTATGCCAAGCACCCAGAGGTCGATAAAAATTTGTTTCCACATATTGACTAAATGCAGTATCTGTCTGGCGTTCAATTAAATATCTCAGCAATATAAATCCCAGATCACTGTATAGATAACGACGACGCCTTAGAAGTTTAGACTGGGCGATCTCTTTGATTATTGTATCCTTTATACTATTTATAATATACAGATTATTAGCTACTTGTATAGAATGCAAAGAGTCTCTGTGATGGGAATAATACCGTGGATCAAGACGGTTTGTTCCAGGGATATATGTGTGTAAATAAAAAGGTATCCATGACTTTAGTCGCGCCTGATGCGTCAATATATCTATGAGCCTCAGGTCTGCTTTGTTCGTAGTATCAAGTTGTGGTAAATAATATTTAAGCTTTCGGTTAAAATCAAATTTACCTTGGTCATAAAGCCGCATAAGTGCCAATGTTGTTGCCGTGATCTTTGTCAGTGATGCCACATCATAAAGTGTGTTTTCTGTTACTGGCTGGCCACCCATGTATGTTAAATGTCCATAAGCTTTGTGAAAAAAAACAACCGTGTCTTTAATCGCCAAAACCTGACAGCCTGGGAAGGCGCCGCTATCAATGGCCTGCTCAATTATTGTATCAATAACTTTGAGATTCTGTGGATCGATTCCTACTTCCAATGGCGAAGAATATTTTAGCCTTATGCGCTGAGTGCGTATGCCTGTTCCTGGACTAAAGCAGGCTGCTTGCACAGGCAAATGTCCCATAGCCGGTATGCCACCAAAGATTAACTCAGCCGAAGCCTGCTGTGCAAAAAGTGCATTTTCGTAAGAAACAATAATAGTTGGCACACGCTGCAAATTCTTAAAAAGATTAAGCAAATATGGCGGTGCAAATAGATCCAGGACAACATTTGCTTCATCTGCCAGATGTGCCACAAACCATATCACATTTTCATTAACACCATAGAACGGCGGGTGAAAACTATTAGAAGCATGCACTGAGACAATAACAAGGTCATAATTCTTGACTTGCTGACGAAGCTCCTCGTACGATTCATATCGAGCATCATTGGGCAGAGAAAACACATCTACACGCGCATATTTCTGTAAATATTGCTGAAAAGTCTTGCTATTCCCAGCACCCAGCGAGACAACTGCTATTCTTTTATTCTCGAGGTGGCGCACTGGTATCTGATGTTTTTCATCTTTTACCAAAGTCATTGCCTGCTCATACAATCTAAGGCTCAAGTATTTGGCCTGTGGCGAATTAATAGAATCCATTGCCTTAGCCGGATCCATGGCAAATGTCTCTCTTGTATGTAGCCATTCTTTGGCACGCAGAATTTTCATTACAGCACTATCGACAATCTGCATTGGAATTTCACCACGCAAAACAGCCTGTTTAATAGCATTGTAAGCTATAGGCAAGTCAGCAGGCATAAGCAAGAGATCATTACCGGCCAAGAGCGCACGAATTTCTGCTTCCCCAGTGGCATAATATTTCAGCACACCCTGCATTGTCATAGCATCGGTTATAACTAATCCTCTGAAATGCAGCGAATCGCGCAAAAGACCAGTAACCACATTTCTCGACAATGTAGTAGGCGTGTTAGGTGCGTCTTCGAGTGCGGGTACATAGAGATGAGCTACCATTATACCAGACAGTCCCATTGGAATAAGCTGACGGTATGGGTAAAGCTCTATTTTCCACAAGCGGCTAAAAGGATGATTTACCACTGGTAGCGTTTTGTGTGAATCTTTGTCTGTATCGCCATGGCCTGGGAAATGCTTTGCAAAGCATAGAATTGCCGAATCCTGAAGCCCTTGCATGTATGCAAAGCCTTTTGCAGTCACATTGACAGGATTTTGGCCAAAGGAGCGCACACCTATCACTGGATTGCGGGGATTTATATTAACATCTACAACAGGAGCAAAATTCATGTTAAGCCCCAGCAAATGCAGCTGGTGGGCAATCTGGTGCCCCATATCTCTAATCAACTCATTGTTGCTAATAGCTCCCAACGTCATTTCATAAGGAAATTTGACAGTACCAGGGATTCGCATATTGACGCCCCATTCAGCATCAATTGATAAAAACAAAGGAATATGTGGAGAAAGACTTTGAAATCGCCTAGATAGCTCGGCTATTCTATCGGCAGATGAACGAAAGAAAATTATTCCGCCAAGATGATACTTCTTTATGTATTCTTTGACCTGGTCAACACTTTTCTGGTTATTAGGATATACCTGATAAACAAAGAGTTGCCCTATTTTCTGATCAAGTGTCATGGAGTCAAAAACATGCCTTGCCCACGATGAATGTGTCTGTAGAAATGGCGGACTGATTTTCTCTGGTTTGGGATTTGTCGGCTGATAATATGGTGATTGCGTCAGGGCCATTAAAATAGGAACTAAAATTAATATGCTAAGCCATTTCGTTTTTACAGACATAGAAATCTATATTTACCAGGTTTTGTTAGGCAAAGGTATATATATAATCACACGTTTGCGAATAAATTTATAGCCTTTGTAGTCAGTAGTCTCGAATTTGATGACATTCAGACCAAAGTGTAATTTTACATCAGTATCAAAGGCAAAAGAACAATGCCTGTTCTGTGTTAAGGTAAAATTTTTGATCGTATCAACCACCTGATTATTAACCACAACCACCTCTTGTTGCGGAGTCATATAACTTTTTATACATGCCTTGACATTAATAACATTCATTGTAGTTGCAATAATATTTTTCCTTGGGAACAAAAACAACAAATCGCTCGTAAGTATACTCTTCCACCTGGTAAGCGAAACGACCCAGCCCCGACCAATAATAAAATTAGTAGCCAGAAGAGCCAGACTATTATCCTTAAGCTCTATTAATTGCGCGACAAAATCACTCGTAGAACGACGCAATAGGCGGCTAAAAATCGTGTTACCCGCTGTATCCAATTGTAATATTCCTATATCTGAATACGGAAACTCCGAGGTAACAAGGTTATATCCAATAACGTAAGTATGGTCAAAAGCCTCGATAGTCGAGAATGGTATCTGTCTGAAAGGTAAATGAATAACCTTCTGCCAGATACTGTCAGTATATCTCGAGAGCTTCATCACAACGATATCCTGCTTGTACAAAGAGTCCACAGCAAACCCAGTCAACACAATATTAGTGTCAAAAGTAGCTGTAACGTTCATTGCTTCGGAGAAACCAAGGCTTTTAAAATCATTATAAGCTATTTCCCTACCCAGGCTATCATATACTGAAACTGCCATTATCTTGAGTGCTCCCTTGTTGACAGTAGTATATCCTGCTACAGCATAAGTATTATTTGGCAGGACGGCAACGGCATTGAGATTGTCGTCATAAGGTGTACCCGAGGATCTATACCATTTAACCATTCCCAGAGAATCTGTCTTAATAACTAGCCAGTCAAAGGCATTGTCCTGTGGGATAAACTGGTTTGCTGTGATTATAAAGCCTCTGTCAGGAGTCTGCTTAATATCTGTTGCCTGACTCTGACCGAACTGCGGGAAAGTGCGCTCCCAGAGCAAGGCACCGGAAGTATCTAGCTTGGCAAGCCATGTATTTTCCTCTCTCTCATCCCAGTCGCGCATAGTGCCAACTACTACAATACTCGAGTCTGGCAGGACAATTATTTTACTGGGTATGGTAGTAGTGTGATTTGATATAGACTTATTCCAGAGAATAAGACCTTGTGGCGTAACTTTCTGAATGAGAGTATGTATTCCGTTACCCTGAATAGTGCCGGCTACTATGATATTTCCAGCTTTTGTAATGCCTATAGAAGTGGCTTCCATTAACGAATCACTACCAAAAAAACGCGTCCACTGATAGGAATATTGGGCTTTAACTACAAAAGGTATAAAGAGGGCTAAAAGTATATAACTGATTTTTAGACTCATATCATGCGCACTAATTCCTAAAAATAAGTAATGCCGATTTGCCTATAACTTCGGCGTATCCTGCCCCGAGCTGTCGGGAATGCAAAATTTAAAACTGACATTTAGTATAAAATGCAATTTGCTAACCCAAAATCTAATCCAGCCCAGAATTCTGCTTGTAAATAGCCATCAATTCGTCGAAAGTCTCAAGAATCTGTTCTTTGCTATTATCACTATAATCCGACCTGTCGAGATGAAATTCTAAAATTTCGCGGGGGCTATATTCTTTTAACGAAGAAAAATCTTGATTATTGAGATTACTGTCAGAAAGCCTGGGAGGAAAAACTGCCTTTAGAATATGGATATTATCCTGATTAAGGCTAACAAGCTGCTGATATAACTGATCAATTGGTCTGTCCTGCGGATACTGAGTAATCTTGGCAAAACCATAAGCAGGGGACAAAATGCCAGTATTTTCGAAACTAGCAATCTGCTGACAGACCTGGTCAAAATCCCCATCAAATGTTACCATTTGCCGCCATAGGGGGGTCTCTATTTTCTTAACGTCGCTAATATCGTCTGTGTCAATAACAAATACTCCTTTTTTAACGCCAGATTTAATATCATGCTGGCCCATGAAAAATGGATTTCCGCTGTAAAAAATATTCTTTTGTTTCTGCTGCCATGGTCGGTGGACATGCCCAAGAGCGTAATAGTCAAACACATCAGGAAGCTGACTACTGGCAACATCTATCAGCCCACCAAGAGTATAATCGTTTCTATCTATCTGGTCCAGGGCACTATCACTTACAAATAAATGTCCTGTTACAATTATAGGAATGCCCTTGTCTTTGAATGGCTCTACCAGAGTGGCTATGTAGTGGTAAAATGCTGCAATATTTTTCTGTGTATCAACTTCTTCTGCCGTGTCATGGAAAAAATTAATAAGATCAATATCACGCAAATATGGTACAGCTGCAATAACCACTTGCGGATCAGCCTCAGGAAAAGGGAGTATTAACTGCGAAATCTCCTGTGGCAAACCGGCCGATATATGAGTCTTTAGACCTGAGAGGATTATGCGCGGCGCCAGGAGAAAATTGGCCGAATCATGATTGCCATTAATCATAATGATTTTCTGCAAGCGTGTGTTGGCCAGACGGGAAATAGAAGTATAATACTGCTGCTGTGCTGCTATCGAGGGCATGCCAGTATCAAAAATATCTCCAGCCACGATGAGCAAATCAATCTGCTGCTGCTCTATTACCTCGATGAGCCAGTCCATAAATAGATCAAATTCCTGTGCCAGGGGTATATTCTCAATTTTGCGGCCAATGTGCCAGTCCGAAGTATGCAAGATTTTCATGATATGACGCTTTTGACCAGATTTATTAGATTGGGATGCAATTTATCCAGAAGAAAAGGCACTTGATCGCGATCAAACCAGCGTGTTTCGACAATACCTTCTGTTCTCAGCGGTCTGGGCTGACCTATACCACTATAAACCATTTTGAACCAATATATTTTCTTGAGATAATTCTTTAGACCACGACGGAATATGTGATATGATGACGGCAGAGTATTAACAATTGTCAGATTATCCAATCCTGTTTCCTCTTTTACTTCGCGAATAGCTGCTTCCTGTGGCGTCTCACCGACCTCAATCTTTCCCTTTGGCAGGTCCCAAATCTGTGATTTCCTCAAGAAAAGAATTTGACCATATTTATTAAAGACAATACCCCCAGCAGATTCGATGAAAGTAAAAAATATTTTGAAGTTTTTGAAAAGCTCATTAATACTCTCGTGGTACACATATACCTCTGTGTAAAAGCCCTCGAGAAATTTATCTACTATTTCCTTCAGGTGCTTGCGGTCTGTGTATTGAATATGATATTCACTTGGCTCATCTGTGAGATGGAATACCTTTGTGCCAGCGTATATGTCAATGGTCATAACGATGCCTTTTACTGATTGGTGTTATACAAATTTACATTGGAAAATATAATTTTAAAAGTTTTTAAAA
>JALWCU010000341.1 GCA_027015275.1 Bacteroidales bacterium
CCAGCCGCTAAAGTTGATAGTCGTGGTAGCCAGTTCGCAGGAATATGCTTATCTGGGAGAAGTCAGCGTAGAATAAGTGTTTTGCTTTTGCTAGTTAGGAAGCGATTGAATGCTGTTTTTTATAATCATGATGAAATTTAGAGTGGTATAGGGTGAGACGATTCAAAAATTAAAAGAAAATAAAAATAGCACGCCGTAAATGAAGCGGCGTGCTATTTTTTCCTAACTTAGCTCAAATTTTCGATTTTTTTCAAAAACCCTTATGAAGCTTTTTTTTGATTATTAACAAGTTATTCTCTCTGTCTTAATAGTTTGCTTTGTATTCAGACAGCTTCTTTAGTGTGCTTTAACCTTTTACGCGTTCGATATATTTGCCGTCGCGAGTGTCGACTTTAATTTTGTCGCCAGTGTTAATGAACAAAGGTACACGTACTTCTACGCCTGTCTCGAGCTTGGCAGGCTTCTGGGCATTACCACTGGCTGTGTCGCCTTTCATACCTGGCTCTGTGTAAACGACTTCGAGTACAACAGCTACTGGCAATTCGCAGCTTAGCGGTGTCTCTGTATCTGCGTGGAAAAGTATGTTTACTTCCTGTCCATCCTTGAGAAATTGTGCACCGTCTATCATGTCTTCTTGTAAGGTAACTTCTTCAAAGTTTTCCATGTCCATAAAGTGGTAACCAGTGGCATCTTTGTACAGATATTGATGTGGACGGTTTTCGACACGTGCTATTTCTATTTTGTGCCCTGCCTGGAATGTCTGCTCAATTACATTGCCTTCGGGTATTGCTTTTAACTTCGTGCGAACAAAAGCACCACCACGGCCTGGTTTAACATGCAAAAAGTCTACAATACGGTAAAGTTTTCCATTTAGAACTATTGTCAAGCCCCTGCGAATGTCTGATGTTGTTGCCATGTGATTATGTTTTAAGATTTTCGGACAAAGCTAATAAAAAATGTTTTAATTGTTAAGCTATTTACCACGTTTTGTAACGGCAATGGCTTTTTTGATAATTTTTGTGCGGCCACTGGTAGAATAAATTTTTGCTATAATGACGTATATCCCAGGCTGGACAATTTGTCCATTCTTGTCTGTGCCGTCCCAGATAAATGTATTGTCTGTGCCGAGTAATGTGTTATCTGCCAGTGTTTTTATGGGCCTGCCCCATTTGTTTGTTATTTTAATGTCTGCGTACAAATTATTTTCTTGAGTAGTGAGCTTAATAATCATATTGTCTTGGATGCCGTCCTGGTCAGGAGAGATAGTTTTATCAGACAGGGACAAATTAGCACTTACACTAATTAAGCTGTCTATAGACTTGTATTGTGAATTTTTCATTGCTGGTGTACCAAAGCCAACAGTCTGAGCAGCTGATGTCCAGTTGTCTGTAGAATTAGTTGGCAGGTCAAAGCTTATGCGTTCCAGTGCAACGCCCTGGTCGCTGTGTATGAGTGAAGAATGCATGCTGTTTGAATATTCAAAGTAATCGATTATGCTGTCTTTGCAGACTAAAGCTATATTACCTTGGGTTGAAGGAAGTGAAGGCAATGATTTGATTTGTAGGAAATTGCTGCCATGTGTAGGATACGTAGCTTTTACATTAGCAGTGTCGGTTGTGATGCACAGATATTGATGTGCGCCAATGGTCTGGTAAGTTGACGATAGATTCTGTAAGTTGTCAATTGTGCTGTCGGTAATGTTTGCCAGTGCCAGACTGCGCAGATCAATGGGGAAATCGGTTTTGTTGTAAATTTCGATATATTTAGCACAGCCTGGATAAGGGTCAAATAAAAGTTCATTGATAGCAATATCGTCCTTGCTTGGCAGGTAGTAAGTGAACTGCTGGGAAAAGTCTGGAATTTGGTTACCATAGGCATCCGAGATTTTTGATATTTCTATGGTATTTAATCCGGTTTGAAATTTAGTATTAAAGTATAGGTAAATTTCTGATCGATTTTGCTGGCTGATTATGATTTTGTCTGGGTAGTCTGCCTTGTTGAGAACATAGTTTTGTTTGTCAAAGATGTTTTTCGCAGGCGGCTCAGAGAAGATTACCTTGAGCATGTTGCTATCAATAGGGATAATTTGTTTAATATGAATAAATTGATATTCAAATTTTAATGTTTTGTCTAAGTTATTGCCACAATCGTCTGTTATACTGATTTTTATCTTATTGTTTCCCTGTCTGAATTCATCTGCCGCAGTAAGTGTAAGTTGTTGATAGTTGGTTATTTGAGCTTGTTTTATCGAGCTGCTATTAACAGAATATGATAGAGTATCTGTAACAGAAGGATTTAGCACAGGTCTGGATAATGTGAGGCTGAGCTGAAAAGCGTTCTCTGGCTGGCAGGAAATTATATCCAGTGTTTGTGCCTGGTTTTGTGTATTAAATACTGAATTTTGGCTGTTTGGTGTGCCGCCAGCTGGGCTCTGTGAAGATGTCCAATTTTCAGTGGTTTCGCATGTCAAATAGGGATTGATTTTTTCAGCTGATATAC
>JALWCU010000342.1 GCA_027015275.1 Bacteroidales bacterium
CTGACGGCAAAACACTATATTTTTCATCAAATGGCCATCCCGGATATGGGAGCCATGATATATTTGTTACTCGACGGCTGGACAATACCTGGACAAGATGGACAAAACCACAAAATCTCGGCCCTGCAGTAAACACATCTGACTGGGACACATACTTATCTATCCCTGCCAAAGGCGACTATGCTTATCTCTCATCAACTTACAACTCTTATGGCAACGAGGACATATTCAGAATAAAACTCAACAAAAATATCCAACCCGAGCCAGTTATCCTGGTCTCTGGTCATGTACTTGATAATGAGACCAAGAAACCAATTGCCGCACAAATAAAATACTTTGATCTAAAAACTGGCCAAGAAGTGGGCCTGGCAAGGTCTAACCCAACGACAGGCGAATACAAAATCGTCCTGACCTTTGGCAAAATATATGGCTTCAGAGCTGAAGCAAAAAATTACATTTCACAAAGCGATAACATTGACCTGAGAAACAAAAAAAGGCAATACTCAGAATACAAGAAAGACCTGTACTTATTCCCTCTGAAAATAAACCAAACTATAAAATTAAACAACGTCTTTTTTGTCAAAGCTTCACCAAAGCTAATGCCTGAATCTTTCCCTGAATTAGACCGTATTGTCCAACTGCTAAAGTCAAATCCCACAATGGTTATAGAACTTCTGGGATACACTGACTACCGCGGCAATAAAGATTCTCTGTTAGTTTTATCACAAAAACGTGTACAAACTGTAAAAAAATATTTAGTTTCGCATGGTATTTCCTCTGGAAGAATAAAAACAAAAGCTCTGGGCGGAATAAAACCAATATATACAGGTCCTATAGAAGAAAAACACAAACTCAACAGACGCGTAGAATTTAAAATTCTAAAACTCTAAGCATGTTCAAAACTATAGATAGATACATAATTCGCAAATTTATTGGCTCTTTTATCCTGGCAATTACGCTTATCATTGCTATTGCCGTGATATTTGACGTATCTGAGCATCTATCCCGCTTTATAGACAATCATATATCATTCAAAGAAGTAATACTCGATTATTATATCAACTTTGTGCCATATTATGCCAATCTGTTCATGTTTCTGTTTGTTTTCATCTCCGTGATATTCTTCACATCCAAGATGGCTGCAAAGAGTGAAATTATTGCTATACTTAGCTCTGGTGTCAGTTTCTTCAGACTGTTAGTACCTTATATGTTTGGGGCTCTGCTTATAGCTGCATTCTCCTGGTACTTAGGTAATTTCATAATTCCACCGGGTAATAAAAAACGTGTTGATTTCGAAGAAAAATATTTTTATCACCATAATCCTTATGCTGTACGCCAAGTGCACAAACAAATAGCACCAAATGTTTTCCTGTATATACAATTCTATGACATAAGGGCTGATGTAGCTCACACTTTTTCTATAGAAAAAATAGTTAATGGACGCCTGAAATCTAAACTTCTGGCTAAATATGCAAGATGGGACTCTACTGCCCATGCCTGGATACTCTTTGACTATTTCATCCGAGATTATTACAAAACTTATGACAAACTCAAATATGGCTCGCAAATAGACACAACTATAAACATAACGCCCGAATATTTTAGACGTTTCAATCTGGATATAACAACCCTTACTCTACCACAGCTTAACAAATTCATAAAACAGGAAAAACTTCGTGGTTCAGAAAACATAAACTCATATCTATTAGAGAAATACAAACGAACAGCTTATCCATTTTCTACATTTATACTCACATTCCTGGGCGTATCAATATCAGCTAAGAAAAAACGTGGTGGAACCAGCCTTAACACTGGTCTTGGTCTGCTCCTGAGTTTTACATATATTTTCTTCATGCAAGTCTCTGACCAGTTCTCTCTAAAAGGCGGAATGAATCCATTGCTGGCAGTCTGGATACCAAATATCGTGTTTACTGCTATCACATTTATCACCTATTATTTCTTTGCTCCACGGTAAAAAACACATCATGAAGGCCAGCATAAAAAAAACTATTTTGATCTTAGCTCTGGCTTTTGTGCATGTTACAGTACATGCACAGAATGACCTTTTGCTATCTCTCAATAGGCGGCCATGGAAATGCAATAATAAAATACTTGATTCTATCCTGAAAAAATATCCAGATACAGATTCTGTTTACTTCAGAGTCCCTGTTACAGTGTGGGTTTACCCCAATAAAAAAGGCTTCGGTCCAGGATTTAATGAAATTAAAAAATTCATCCTTAGCCTGAATTACTATTTCAACAAAGCCAATCACATAGGCGTTGAGTTCTATTTAGCCCAGGTTAAAATAATGCCTACAAATAGACATCAATCAGTCGGATATGCTTTCGAAAACCTGTTCCTTACATTAATTAACCACACCAGAGGAACCCTTAACATCCATCTGGTTAACAAAATCGATGAAAACTGGATACTGTGGCACAAGGAATTTGGCGGCATTTACAATAGCCTCACACATTCAATAATCATAACTCGCTCAG
>JALWCU010000343.1 GCA_027015275.1 Bacteroidales bacterium
GAATTTTTGTAATAAAGATATGAATTGAAGTTTTGGAATTATAATTGATTGATTAAATTTGTGTAAAGATAAAAAGTAGGGGAAAATGGGCAAAATAAAGACATTTGTCAGAAATAAGCTTATAGGCGGCTGGTCATTGGCAGTCAGAGATGATTGGTCCTTGAAAATCAAACGTGTAAATATCAATGACGAAGAAAAAGAACTTTATGAAAAAGATTTTGGCGAAGAGATTTTGACTTATTCGGATTTTTTCGACTGGTGGCTCAAAATTCACAATTATAAAACCGAAAAAACGGAAAAAGATGATAAAAAATAAGATTGGCCTTTTAGTGGTCATTGTTTCTTTACTTGCCATTGGGTGTAATAGCTGGAGCTACAAAAATCAGAACCAGTGGGATAAAAGGTATAAGAATTGCGCATCTGAGTGCCAGTCGCCTATTAATATTCAGACCAAAATGGTAAAAGAAGACTCGCTTCTGACCCCACTTTTTGTCAGCTACAGCCCAGTCGATACTTTTGTTGTCAAAAGAACACCTAACCTTCTTTATATTAACAATTTGAACGGCTCTGTTACAGCGCCTGACACAAATTACTGGGGCCATGAGTTCTATTTGGCTCGCATAGTATTTCATTCACCCTCAGAGCATACGATTAATGGGAAACGTTTCCCCGCTGAAATACAACTGATTAACATAGATACAGCCAATAAACTTTTGATAATCGCTGTGCTCGTGACGCAGGGGCAAAGTAATCACACCTTGAGCCAGGTTTTGCAGAATATCCCAAGAGAGCAATCACAACTCATTGTTACACAGAAGTTTGACGTAAATGGCTTATTGCCTCACAGTGTGGAATATTGGCATTATCTGGGCTCTCTGACCTACCCGCCTTGTACAGATAGTGTGCAGTGGTTTGTTATGAAGAAACAAATCCAGGCCAGCAAAGCTCAGCTCGATAGCCTCAGGGCGATTCTGGGTAATAATGCCCGACAAGTCCAGCCTCTGAATAACAGAAAAATTACAGATTTCTAATCTAATTGTCTTTCAATATTTTACAAAACTTATATGACATCTTGTCATATAAAAACCGCTATTTTGCGTATAATTTGGCAGAAAAATCGAGTGGCACATAGCTTGATATAGTATGGGCGAAAACACAAAACAAAACCCAAAAAACTAAGCGCTATGGCACTGATAAAACGTTCAAACACAATGTTCCCAATCTTGGGCGATCTTCTGGATGATTTCTTCAACAGCGACATCTTCAACGATATGCCAGCTGTACAGAGCTCTATTCCAGCTGTTAATATCAAAGAAACAGACAAGTCCTATGTAATCGAGCTTGCAGCTCCTGGACTGAAGAAAGATGACTTTGATATTGCACTGGATAACAATGTTCTGACAATCTCTTATCAGAAGAAAGACGAGAAAAAAGAAGAAGAAGGCAATTACACACGCCGTGAGTTCATGTTCACAGAATTCAAGCGTTCTTTCACATTGCCTGAGACAGCTGACATTGACAAGATTGACGCTAAATACAAAGACGGGATTCTGGAAATATCCATCGAGAAGAAAGAAGAAGCTAAGGTTAAACCACGTAAGAAAATCCAGATCAAATAAGATCGCCAGTGTTGAGCATAAACGCCTTGCGGACGCGTCCGCAAGGCGTTTTTTTATCCGCAGCAATATCCTACCCACGACATTCTTTAACCATGTACATTAGGTCGCGTTGACTATTTGAAACTACAGATAATCAGCCTCATGCCCGTCAGGCTAAACACATTTTTCACCACCTTCGGCGGAACTCCCACAAAACAATGCTCGTAGCCATTGCTACATTCAGCGACTCGGCATGCGTCCCCTGTCTATAACTTGGAATAAGCAAGCGATGTGATATTAATTTTCTTATCTCTGGTCTTATGCCATGTGCCTCGTTGCCCATAACAATAACGCCGTTTCTTGTAAGGCGCTCTGTATCAATGGGCTGGCCGTCCAGCAGAGTACCATATACAGGGGCATTGCACCCGGATAAATACTCGTCCAAACGTGTATAAACAACAGGCGTGCGAATAATTGAGCCCATGGATGCCTGAACGACCTTGCTGTTATATATGTCCACGGTATCGACGGAGGCCAGCACTAAGCTGATGCCAAACCAGTCGGCAAGGCGGATAATAGTGCCCATATTTCCAGGGTCCTGAATATTGTCCAATGCCAGTACAAGGTCTCTCTCAGCTTCTTTGCCAGTAATTTGCCATTGTCTTTGTTCGGCTATGGCAATTATTTGCTGTGGCGTCTTGAGACGGCTGGCCTTTGCTATTGTGTCTTTGTCTGTTATAATCACTTCTGTACCAGCAGATAATCTGATGTTTTCGATGGCATTTTCTGTTGCCAGGATTGTATGGATTTTTATAGGCGAGTTTATAAGTTCCTGTACAATTTTTCTGCCTTCTGCGACAAACAGGCCTGTCTGGCGTCGATATTTCTTTTGCTCGAGCTTGCGGATAAGTTTTATTGTGCTACTGATGGACATGCGTCGGGTGATTTTTGGTTGTAAAGATAGCAGATTATTTCGGCCAGAGAAATTTAAACAAAAAATTCGTGCTACCGGGCTGGCAGCACAAATTAAAGAGCAAGAGCACTTGTGTTTGATGTGCACAGTCAGAAATTTACATTTTTTCCCACTCAACGTCTGTTTTCCACTTACCGTCTGTATTATAATAATCCTTTATCAGGTTTATAGCTTGTGCTTTGGTAACTGGAGTCTTTGCCTGATATTGCACACCATTTTCCTTGTATTCGGCTGTATAAGAATTTTTGTCAGAGTAAGCAAATTGCATAAAATCGTCCTTATTCTTCAGGATAATAAAAAAGTTATCGTCATCTAATTTTTTCAGATTATTAATAGCTGTTTTCACAGGCGCTTTGTCAAAGGTATCACCATTTGCCATTTCTATAGAGATTTGACGTTTTGGGGTTGCCTTTGGCATGCCTGGTATTGTTGGACTTAGCTTATCGAACTCTGACTTTTCTTCTTTTCCAATGCCACTTCCGAACATAACCCAGCCTTTGCCATTGGTATTAGAAAGCAGGACTTCATAAATGTCATTGCTCTTGAGATCATCTGCGAAGTAAACCGTTGCCATAAGAATATGCATTGGCCCCATGTTTTGTTTTTCATATCCTATGCCTCTTATTTGTCCGTCCCAGTTTTTGATTACTTCTATATATTTCTTGGCAGTCTTGTCTTCGAAATAACTCTTTGTTATTGCATTTTTTAGAAATCCCGAAGCACGCTTTTTCAGCAGTTCAACATCTTGTGTTTTGTATGCCTGTAGCACGTCTTTTGCTACTGATTCGACATCTTGCTGGGCAAAAATGTTTGATGACAACATTATTGCAACCATTGTTAGAATTAAAGTTAGTTTTCTCATCTTTAAAACTCTCCCTTTGTGTTTAGTGGATTTGGTTTAAGTTGACATAAATTTACTCTACTTATCATCCAGGTAAGTTACAATATAGGTAAGCCCAATACCAAAAATTTAAACAAAGCAAATAAATATGCTCTAAATTAAGTTTCTATAAAGGTAATTCTTTTTTGCGATTGATGTGGCTAATTTCCACGAATGGCATTTTTTATTCTTTGAATGTGTAGATTTTATGTGTAATAATGTAACATACTGATTAAAAATCAATTAACACCTAGCTCAAAGGAAAAATTCTAAAAAATGGCTGTTTCATTTAAGCTCCTGGGGCAAAAACAGCAATGATCTAATACACTCGGGTCTAAGGCAGAACCAGGGACGGGACTTGCAGAACTGTTCATAAGATTGACCAAATTTTCGTGTTGCCTCTGGCTCTTCGACAATCTTTACCATCAGCAAAATAAATATCATTTCCAATGGCGCAAAAAATAAAAGGAAAGAAGGCGAGCCCAGCAAAAAGCCCCATGCTAAAGGCATAAACAACAAACCAAAGTGCATTGGATGCCGCATATATTGATAAGGTCCTTGGGTAACTAAAACATTTGTTTCCAGACGTTCTACCTCTCCTTGCCTTCCATAACGTGCCAAAGTACGGCCTGTTACCTTGCTCACCCTGAGCACGAAAAACATTATTGGCACTCCTACTATGAAACTTGACAAATGAATGATCCATGATGAAAAAATATTCGGAAATAGCTTGCTGTCAATGTATAATGCCAATCCACCAAATACAAAAATCATTATTGCCCATACCACCATACGTATCCTGCCTTTCATAGCCTGACTGCTTTGATGTTATTATTATTATAATGACGAATTTAACGGAATTTTATTAAAAAACAGAATTTAACTAAGCATAATTTAGCTACGAGATGTGTATTGGATGAAGGCGAAACAGAACTAAATTCAGCTGTACATGCTTTTTTATTTGTCTATAATGACTTTTTTTCGCATCTTAACACAAAATATCAAAAACTTTTTTGAGCTATGTCAACAACGTATATTATTCTAAGTATTATTATTTTTCTATTTCTTCTAGGTCTGCGGGTTATTAACCAGTATGAACGTGGCGTCAAGCTGCGCTTCGGACGATATGTTAGTACAATAAAACCAGGACTGAGGTGGATAATTCCTTTTGTGGACAGATTGATTAAGGTCGATGTGCGTATTCTTGCTGTGGATATACCTTCACAAGAGATAATGACCAAAGATAATGTGCCTATTCGTATCAATGGTGTTGTCTTTTACAAGGTAATAAGCGCAGAAAAAGCCGTGCTTGAGGTAGAAGATTATTACTATGCTGTATCACAGCTTGCACAGTCATCTTTGCGAGATATGTGTGGAAAGGCAGAGCTTGATCTGATCTTGGCAGAGCGGGAAGAGATTGGGAAAAAGATTCAAGTTGCTGTGGACCAAGAGACTGACGAATGGGGGATCAAAGTTACTGATGTAAAAATCAAGGATATAGAGCTACCTGAAAATATGAAGCGTGCAATGGCATATCAAGCAGAGGCAGAACGTAATAGACGTGCACGTGTTATTCTGGCTGAGGCAGAGAAACAAGCAGCACAGCGGTTGCTCGAAGCAGGTCAGACCATAGATCAGTCCGCTTCGGCTTTGAAGTTACGTCTCTTCCAGACCTTGAGCGAGATTGCAGCAGAGAAAAACTCCACAATCGTATTCCCATTCCCTGAAGAAATGCTGCGACTGATAAAAAATGCAACAAAAGAATAGCTAGCCTGGGAAACAAATGTTCTTCTTACCCAAAAGGCTGGTAATATAAAAAGCTGAGATATAGCCCCGAGTCATAGCTTCCCCTTTGCTCGAGGCTGTGCTGTCAAAAAATCACGATTTCTTTGCTCTGGCTGTGTTCCCGATTGGTCAAACGTACTATGTAAACGCCTTCCGGCAAGTTCATAGTATATTCACCCTTCAAATTTTTCTGAAACACAAGCCTGCCAGATAGCGAATAGACTCTTAGAGTAAATACTTGTGGATCAAGCGATTGCACCTGCAATTGTCTATCTCGAGTTGTTATTCTAAAAAACGAGTCTTCATGCAAATCAGTAATGCCAGTGGCTATTCTCTCCAGAGCATAAACACTGGCATTCATGATCAATATTCTGTGATTACCATCGGCATCCTTGTACCAGCCATTATAAAGGCGGTCATGCGTGTCGCCTGTTCCATCATCAAAAGGTGAGCTATCCCCAAAGGCAAAAACAAGTCCTTTGCCATATCTACTGTAAGCAACCATTACCTTGGTATTTCCCGTGGTTTGAGACACCGTAGCCCTGTATATCAAAGCTTTAACATTTGGATTCGCAGATGGATCTAATGTCATGCTGGTGCCTCCATAATATTCAATCTCAGTAACATCGCCATAAGGCCCATGCAAGATAGGGTTATTTGGGTCATTTATAACTTTGCTGGAGGCCTCTGAAAATTTCTCGTAATCATAAGTAATCCCAAAAGGATTAGTCTTCACAGGGTTATTGTCCATAAGATCGTTCCATATATGGGGCGAATCCCAGCCATCACCGTCTCGGTCCGACTGGTTGTGATCAGATATCATAAACAGAGTACCACCATTATAAACAAAGTCCAGAATAGCTTTTTTCTCAGAAGCAGTAAAAGGAAAATTCGGCTCACAGACAACGTACATATCATAATTCTTCAGATCCTGTGGGTTTGAATCATCACCATAAGTTATCTTGCCGTCATAGGGAAGAGTCTCGACATGATATCCAGCCTGAACAAGCTCTACTCCCCAAGCAGAAATTGCTCCAGTCCAGTAGTCTTCTGATGTAGAAGAAGTTATATTAGCCTGGTCTGGTGTGGGATAACGCTGGGCATTTGCTTCGCTTCCACCAATATAAGCTTTACCACCACTATATCCGAGATTCCACTGGTCAGCATCGATTACCCAATCTGCATTGTTTGCAGTCTCAGCTTTTGTGGCGTCAAACAAAATTTTTTTTTGTGCAGAGGCAAGAGAAACCGTAAGCAACAAAACTGAAAATAAAAACAAAAAACGTTTCATAGTACATAGATTTTATGGGAGAGCAAAGATAAAAAAATAGCTTTTCAAAAAAAAAGACATTTTGGCACTACTAAAAAAGCGGACAGCCTCAGAGGCTGTCCGCTTTTTTAGTAAGAATATGAATAACAATTACTTAACTTCTTCGTAATCAACATCGGTTACGTCGTCGCTTCCACCTTTATTATCGCTCTGTGTGTTATTGGCCGAGGTATCTGCACCAGCAGTTGGACCTTGCTGGGCACCAGCGTCACCAGTCTGCTGATACATCTGCTGAGATGCAGCAGCCCAGACTTGCTGTATCTCTGACATTAACCGGTCAATCTCAGCGAGATTTTCCTGCTTGTGTGCTTCTTTGAGTTTTGCTATTAAGTCTTCGAGCTGGCTCTTTTGTGCTGGCGGTATCTTATCGCCAAATTCTTTGAGCTGTTTCTCTGTCTCGTAAACAAGCTGGTCTGCCTGGTTCAGTTTCTGTATCTTTTCGGCCAGCTTACGATCTTCTTCTGCATGCTGCTTAGCTTCCTGCTTCATGCGTTCTATCTCGTCCTTTGTCAGTCCACTGGTAGCTTCGATACGGATACTCTGTTCTTTTCCAGTGGCTTTATCCTTAGCAGAGACATTCAGAATGCCATTAGCATCGATATCAAAAGTAACCTCTATCTGTGGTACTCCTCTCGGTGCTGGTGGTATCCCGTCCAGATGGAAACGTCCGATCGTTTTATTGTCCTTGGCAAGAGGACGCTCACCCTGAAGCACATGAATCTCAACGCTTGTCTGATTGTCAGTAGCTGTTGTAAAGACTTCTGTCTTGCGCGTTGGGATTGTGGTGTTGGCTTCAATAAGCTTTGTGAATACGCCACCAAGAGTCTCAATACCCAGAGATATTGGTATAACATCCAGAAGCAGAACGTCCTTGACATCGCCAGTCAAAACGCCACCCTGAATAGCAGCACCAATAGCTACAACTTCGTCTGGATTAATGTTCTTGGCAGGTTTGCGTCCAAAGAACTGCTCTACTTTCTGCTGTACCAGTGGCACACGAGTAGAACCACCCACGAGGATAACCTCGTCAATGTCCTTTGCCTCGAGGCCAGCACCCTTAAGTGCTATACGGCATGGGTCAATAGTCTTTTCGACCAAGTCCATTATAAGAGCCTCGAACTTGGCACGTGTAAGCTTTTTGACAAGATGCTGT
>JALWCU010000344.1 GCA_027015275.1 Bacteroidales bacterium
CATTAACCGGTCCTACGATAACTGACCGCAATCCTAAGGTAATAATATATCTTTCGGACCAGACAGGAATAAACACAACAGATTATGGGCTTGGGCATCAAATACAACTTATTCTGGATAACTCCCAGACCTATAATCTTAATGGGTATTTTACTTATGACAAAGACAAGAGCAATCAGGGTAGAGTAGAATATAAGCTGTGTAAACTCTCTCCTGGCAAGCATAGCATAACTGTGAAAGCTTTTGATGTGCTGAATAATTATTCTGAGAAGACAATCGAGTTTACAGTAACGGACCAGAAGAATTTAGTTGTTAACCGTGTGTTTAACTATCCTAATCCTTTTACTACAAGTACTAACTTTTATTTCGAGCACAATCAGGTGGATAAGCCCATGTATGTATCGCTTCAGATTTTCACAATGTCTGGTAAACTTGTCAAACAATTTAATCAAACAATGGTATGCAATTCTTTTCTTTCAGATCCTATTCATTGGGATGGTTTGGATGAATATGGTGGCAAAATAGCAAGGGGGGTATATGTGTATATACTCACAGTGAAACTGCATTCAGGCGAAACGGTAAAGAAGGTGGGTAAGCTGCTAAAAATTTAAAATTTTCTTTTTATTGTTAATAATTATAATTTTGATTGAACGTTTTAAAATAAATTTTAAACTTTCATAAATATGAAAAAGTTGTTATTTATTATTGGTATCCTGTCTTTTACGGTTGCGAGTTTTGCACAGGACACATTGACATTAGCAGATACAAAGCCCATTTCCACAGCAGTGCCATTTTTGGGAATAACGCCTGATGCTCGTGCAGGTGCCTTAGGGGATATGGGTGTCGCAACTAGCCCTGATATTTATTCTATATATTGGAATTCGGCAAAATATGCTTTCCTGAATAAAAAATATGCTGCTGCAGTTTCTTATACACCATGGCTCAGAGCAATAGCATCTGGAATTAATCTAAGTCAGTTGGTAGGGTTTTTCCGTCTTAATGAAAATCAGGCTTTTGCAGCTTCTATAAGGTATTTTACGGTAGGTACTATAACGCTCACGAGCCCTACGGGAGAGGAGCTCTCTGCTATTAATCCTAATGAATTTAGTATTGATGCTACTTATGCCCTGAAGTTGGGTGAGAATCTTTCTGGTTCTATTGGCTTGAGATTTATTTATTCAAATATTACTGGTGGCTTTTCTAGCGGAAGTTTTGATACGCACCCTGGCGTTGCTTTTGCTAGTGATTTGGGCTTCTTCTATACCAAAGAGCTTACACTTGGAGGCAAAGATGCTTTTGTGAATGCAGGTTTCTTCTTATCCAATCTTGGCTCAAAGATTTCGTATAGTAGTGCATTGCCGCCTAGTTTTATTCCGTCTAATATGAGATTTGGTAGTGTAATTGGCTATTATTTAAATGATTATAATAAAATTTCATGGGGCGTAGATTTTAATAAATTGTTAGTTCCTACACCACCTATCCGTGATAATAATGGGAATATTATAGCTGGTACAGACATCGAAAATATGTCAGTTATTTCTGGCTTGATTCATTCGCTTTATGATGCACCATTGGGATTAAAGGAAAAGTTAGCAGAAGTTACTGTTAGTACTGGTGTGGAATATTCTTATAAAGATATGATTTTTGGTAGGTTTGGCTATTTTTACGAGAATCCATATAAAGGTAATCGTCAGTATCTTACGGCTGGTGTAGGTATAAAATACACGGCTTTTTCTTTTGATTTTTCTTATTTGATACCAATAGCACAGATAAGTCCTTTGGACGGAACGATTCGTGTTTCTCTAGGGGTAACCTTTGGTGCTAAGAAACAGAAGGTTAATAGTCCCGAATCCCAGCAGAAATAATTCTTTTTTTTAATTCAGAAAGCAGGGCTGCCTTTCTTGGCAGCCCTGCTTTTTTGTTTTTAGTCTGGCTCGATTTGAAATAATGCCTATTAAATCGTCATAAAAGCCAGCCACTATAATTTTTAGATTCTTCATGCCACACATAAAGTGGTCCTAAGATTGAGATTTTGCTACTACGTTTTATATTTTCGTGGCATTCAATTAAGTAGCTTTTATGTTGGATAAAGCGGTTTAATTTTTTCTCTATATATGCCGCTTACTGTAACTTGTTTTTTATTAGTTCTTTCCAGTCGATATTATCAAGATAGTTCTGCATGATTTGGCTAATATACTTCCCAATAATATCAAATTCCAGATTTACAACCGTGCCAGGCTTAATGTTATGAAAGTTAGTTACTTCGTAGGTATAAGGAATAATAGCTACGGAGAAATGCCCTTTCTCAGAATCAACTACTGTCAGACTTACGCCATTGACAGCAACAGAGCCTTTGGGCACAGTGAAATGTCCTGTCGAAGGGTCATATTTAAAATAAAAATACCAGCTCCCATCCAGCTCTTCTACCTTTTCGCAAATGGCTGTCTGGTCAACATGTCCTTGTACTATATGCCCATCCAAGAAGCTATCCGGTCT
>JALWCU010000345.1 GCA_027015275.1 Bacteroidales bacterium
TTTCTTTTTTTCCACCAAAGAATTAAATTTTTTATTTAATCATGCTTAAAATAAATTTACGCTATTAAATAAAAATTTATATAAAAATGAAACAATCTCAGATTTTGATTAAAAGCGGCCATGTTATTAATTATAACGGAAGTCATGACGTAGATATTTTGATAGAAGGGAATAAAATTAGATTAATTGGACAGGGGCTTAATTTCCCTGGGGCACATGTCATTGATGCCAGTGGGAAGTATGTAATACCTGGCGGGATAGATACGCATGTACATTTTGCCTTACCAACTTTTGCGGGTCAGACGGCAGATGATTTTCTGACTGGTTCTCATGCTGCTCTCTGGGGAGGAACGACTAGTGTTATTGATTTTGTTACGCCTCTTCACGGTCAGTCTCTTGTTGATGCTTATTTAGAGCGTCGTGCACAGGCAGATAGTGCCTTGGTCAATGTTTTTTTGCATGTAAGCCCTGTGGAGTGGACAGATAGCACGGCTGAGCAAATGCAGACTTTGGTCAAAGATTATGGAGTGAGGTCGTTCAAGGTATATATGGCTTATAAAAAATCTATTGGTATTGATGATCAGACACTTATAAAGGTTATGGAGACGGCTAAACAGTTAGATGCCCTGGTCATTTCACATTGTGAAAATGACGAGATAATAGAGTACTTGCGTGATAAGTTTTATTCACAGGGCAAGGTAGAACCTCTTTATCATCCGTCTTCACGGCCAGATGATGCCGAGGCTGAGGCAATTAATCGTTTGTCTTTGTATGCCAAGGTCTTGGATGTATCTGTTTATGCTGTTCATGTGTCCACTGAGCAGGGCATAAATATTATTCGCCAGAGACAAAAGCAAGGAGTTAAATTTTTTGCAGAGACTTGCCCACAGTATTTGACCTTTACTGACGAAGTTTATAATGCGCCATTTGAACAGGCTGCTAAATATGTTATGAGTCCCCCTCTGCGCAAAGAGCATGATAGACAGGCGCTCTGGGAAGCTCTCTCAGATGGCACTGTCAGTACTATTGGGACCGATCATTGTTCATTTACAAATGCACAGAAAGCTATGGGCAAAGATGATTTTCGTAAGATACCTAATGGTGCCGGTGGTGTGGAGCATCGTCTGGAGATTCTCTATACCCATGGTGTGGCAAGTGGAAGGATTACAATGCAGCAGTTTGTACAGTTGACTTCTTTTAATGCGGCTAATATCTTTCGTATCAAAGGGAAAGGCGAGATAAAACAAGGTTATGATGCCGATATTGTTGTGTGGGACCCAGAGGCCAGACGTGTTGTTTCTGTAGAAAATCACAAGATGGCTGCTGATAATAACATTTATGAAGGAATGGAAGTTATTGGCCAGGCAGATACAGTGATTTTGGGTGGTAAGATTGTCAAGGACAAAGGACAGTTATTTGTTTAATGATTAAAAAAATCCATAATATTGTAAGAATTTCTTTTGAAAAATTTTCTTTTTACGAAAAGAATATATTACTTTTGCAAGTCCAAATAACTAAAAAACGAGAATGTAATGTCACGAGTTTGTCAGATTACAGGGAAGCGACCTATGGTAGGGAACAATGTATCTCATTCACACCTAAAGACTAAGCGTCGTTTTTATCCAAATCTTCAAGTAAAGAGATTTTATCTCGAGGAGGAAGGTCGCTGGATCAAGTTACGCGTTTCGACAGAAGGCATGCGCTTGATCAACAAAATTGGGCTGAAAGCTGCACTTGAGCGTGCAAAAGCTAAAGGTTACATAAAAAGTTATTAAAAACCACAAAAAGATTAAACAATGGCTAAGAAAAAAGGTGGCAAAAGAAAAAAGGCTGACCGTATTCAGGTTATTCTAGAATGCACAGAGCAAAAGAAGCTAGGAGTGCCGGGAATATCCAGATATTACACAACCAAGAATCGTCGTAATACTCCCGGACGTCTGGAGTTGCGTAAGTACAATCCTTATCTCAAACGTTACACACTTCATCGTGAAGTCAAATAAAAACTTATAAGTTATGGCTAAGAAAGTTGTTGCTCGTCTTCAGACAGGAAAAGAAGGCAAAGGAGTTACCAAAATAATTAAGATGGTACGTTCGCCTAAGACAGGTGCATATATCTTCAAAGAAAAGGTCGTTAGTACTGATAGAGCCAAGGACGCTCTTAAGAATCTCAAGTAATAAAAAGGACCTTTTACCAGCGCTGGTAAAAAAGGCGGCCCCGTATGAGGCTGCCTTTTTTTGTTTGATTTTGGATGGCTAAATGACTAAATTAGTAGAAATTATAACGTTTAAGGCATGAAAAAATTTTTGCTCTTGTTTTTGTTTGTGCTTTTTATCCCTGCCATTGCCTGTGCTCAATTGCCTCTGGTTTACCAGGAAAATTTTGAAAACAATGATAATGAGTGGTTTGTGAAAGATAATGATATAGTCTCGGCTAAGATTGCACGTGGTATGTATTATCTTAATCTAAAGTCCACTAAATATTCATACCGGTTTTGGAATAAGATTTATGATCTTTCGTCATTGCAGGAATATCGCTTGGTATTTTGTTTGAGTCAGGTTACAGGCACTTCATCTGATTATTATGGAGTTTTGTTTGATTCGGATGATGCAGATAATTGTAATGAGTTTAAATTCAATAGTTCTGGTGAGTATTACATAGATAGGCGTGAGGATAAGGAATACCATTATATGATTGATACACGAAATTTTGTGTTTATTAAGCCCAAAGGTGAATGTAATATTATAGAGATTCACAAGCACGACGGGGTTTATGATTTTTATATTAATTCGCATCTTGCCGAGAGAATTAGTGTTCGGCGTATGGCGCCTTCGGGCGATAATATAGGTTTTTATCTAGGCGGACAGATGGTGGTTAAGGTAGATTATGTGAAAGTCTATGGCACAAAGGCAAAGCTCAATATTGTGGCCAGTCCTGTCGGTTATGAAAAGCAGAATTTGGGTGATTCTGTAAATAGCGAGGTAAATGACTTGCATCCTCTGATAACTGCTGATGGAAAAACCTTGTACTTTGTCCGTGATGCAGAAGATTTCCCTAAATGTGGTTATGCAAAGGATGATCAGATATGGCAAAGTACACTTGTAAATGGTAAATGGACAAAGGCAAAGAAAATGCCTGCACCTTTCAACGACAAGCACAATAATGGACTTTATTACGTATCACCTGATAAGAGTATTTTTATTGTCTCGGGTGCTTATGATAATGGCATATATCTGAATAGTGATGGGCTATCTATGATCAGGAAAACAAGAGATGGTTGGTCTCAGCCTAATCGTCTGATAATTAGTGATATTTATAATGATTCGCGTTATTATTCTTATTGTCTGTCCAGTGATAGAAAATATTTGATTTTGTCAATACAGCGAAATGATGATACCTATGGCAAACGTGATTTGTATGTAAGTTTTTTACAGGATGACGGAACTTATACAGCGCCTCTGAACCTTGGTCCTCAGATTAATACAAGTCTCAATGATGGCACACCATTTTTGGCTGCTGATAACAGAACACTTTATTTTTCGTCTTATGGACATGCAGGATATGGTAGTGCAGACATTTTTGTCTCATACAGACTGGATGATACATGGCAGCATTGGTCAGAACCGCAAAATTTAGGTCCCAGTGTTAATACAAAGTCCTGGGATGCATATTTTACATTGGATTCCAGAGGAGAATATGCTTATTTTGTTTCGTATGCACAAGGCTCGATAGGAGGTTCGGATATATACAGGATAAGGCTTAGTGGCCAGTCCCGCCCTGATCCTGTTGCTGTGGTCAGAGGTAGAGTAGTGAAGGCGGGCTTGGGTGAACATATTGGCGCTAAGGTAATTTATTATATAGAAGGTGCTGCTAATCAGTCAAGTAATACTGTTGTTGCAGATAGCGGTAGGTTTAAGATATTGTTGCCTTTGGGTAGAAAATATACTTTTTATGCTGAAAAAAGCGGATATTTATCTGATACAAAGGTTGTTGACCTTACAGATTCACTTAATTATTGCCAGATAGTGCTTACATTAGACTTAGAAAAGCTTCGCCAAGGTCAGTCTTTTACTCTCAAGAATATCTATTTTCCCGCAGCAAGCCCAAAATTTTTACCACAGTCTTATCCGGAGTTAAACAGGTTAGTCATGTTCCTTAAGCAAAATCCCAATATAAGGGTATGTATAAGTGGCCATACTAATAATATTGGCACAAGAGAGGAATTAGTGGAATTGTCTCTAAAGAGAGCACAGGCAGTGGAGAATTACCTTGTGGAGCATGGCATAGATGAGTCAAGGCTGGAAATAAAAGGCTATGGCCCAAGCAGACCCATTGCTGATAATTCTACGCCAGAGGGCAGAAGACTAAACCAGAGAGTGGAAGTAGAAATTATCAAATAAAATTAGTATTATTAAATAAAGTTTTGATATTTTTTTTATTTCTTTATACTGAATACTGAAAAAAACTGTCGGATGAGAAGATTAATTGTGATAAGTTTTATCTTCTTAATAATAAGTGGTTTGTATGCTGGTAATCCTGATTCTTTAGCCAGGTCATTGGATACTTTGCAAGGCAAAGAGCGACTGGATATGCTGCTTAGCATAGCCTGGAATATGAGGAATAACAAGCCTAATGAAGCTCTGAAATATTGCGAGCAGGCAATATCTTTGGCTGAGAGGCTTAAAGATTATGATGCCATGGCCAAGGCAAATAGCTTTATGGGCGTATTATACAGGAATTTAGGCTATTATGGCATTGCCTTTTCGTATTATAGACGAGGGCTAAATATTTCGGAGAAACATCACATTGTTTCCCAGTTGGGCTATGCTTATAATAACCTTGGAAATATTTATTTGTACCAGGAGCAGCCTAATCTTTCCATTTATTATTTACGCAAGGCAGATAGCATGGCTGTCAAAAATAAGAATTACGACCTTCAGGCCTATGCTTTGCAGAATATTGGGCGAGCATTCATGCTAAAAGATCAGCCAGATAGTGCGATAAAATATCTTATGGCTGCACTCAGGGTGCGCCAGGAGAATGGCATAACCAGGAAAATGCCTGTAACATACAAGTATTTGGCAGACGCTTATAAATTAAAGGGTGATTATCGTTCGGCACTGAAATATTACAACCTCACGGCAAAATATGCTGATTTTCATAATGATTATGACCTGTTCTCAGATTATTCGTATAACATGGCCGACCTATACATGAAGTTAAATAAACTTGATTCTGCACTTATATTTGCCGAGCAGGCGCTGAAAATAGCTAAGGAGCACAATACTGTTTACAGGGAGTTTAAGGCTTATGAAATTTTGGCAAAGGTTTTTGGGGCGAAAAAGGACTTTTACAATGCTTATCTTGCTTCGCAGAGTGCATTGAAGGTCAAAGACAGGCTGTTTAATGCTGAAGTTCTCAAAAGCATTAGAAGTATACAGTTTACAGAGGAAGCAACGAAAAAAGATGCTCAGATAACGATTCTACAAAAAGATTTGGAATTAGAGAGAGTCAGGAATAGAAGAAATCATATTTTTATGCTTTTGTCATTTATTATAGTATTTGGGACTATTTTTATAGGATATATTATTCACCATAAAAACAAACAAATAGAAAAATATTTGAAAGAGGTCAGGGAACATAATGTAACTATTCAGCAAAAGAATGAAGAGCTTGCTGAACACGCGGAGCTGCTTGCAAAGACTAATAAGGAATTGACGACACGGGATAAGCTTATAAAGGAAAGCTTTGTTTACGCAAAGCGAATTGTTAATTCTATAATGGCGCCTGACTATATGTTCGAGGATTGTAGTATTTTCGAAGATTTTTTTATTTTGAATAAACCCCTGGAGGAAATAGGCGGGGATTTTTATTATTTCAATCGATTCAAAAATTTTGTTGTGTTGATAGTAGCTGATGCCACAGGTCATGGGATACCGGGTGCTTTCTTAAGTATAATTTCCATTACTATATTTAAAGATATTTTGTTTAATGAGGATAGCCCTGATGCAGCAGATGTCTTGGAGAAATTCCGTCGAGAGGTCAAAAAGTTTTTACGTCAAGAGAATGATAATAATATAGAATTGTATGATAGTGTAGATGTTGCTCTTACTCTTTTTTTCCCACAAGAGAGAATCATAAAATTCGCAGGGGCAAGGAGACCACTGTATATTATTAAAGACAAAGAGTTGAAAGGAATCAAAGGTACTCTGGCTACAGCCGGATATTCACAGCGAGAATTTAGTTTTGAGACTCATATCATTCCGTTTGATGATGTGGACAGACTTTATTTGTTTACAGATGGTATTGGTGATATTATGAAAGGTGATGAGATGGAGAGGTTTGGAACTTTTGGGTGGAGACAACTATTAATAGAGATTCAGAATTATACTATGGCAGGGCAGAAGAATATTATTGAGCAGGCAATACAGAAGTGGACAGAGAATGGACGACGGCTGGATGATATACTTATTATCGGTGTGGAACTGGCTAAGTAGGTATTTAATTGTCATGAACTACAAAGGCAGGCTTCTGTAGTAGCCTGCCTTTATTATTTTATGCTGTGTAACTTGGTCTCTAGTCTTTTATGAGCCATTCTAATGCTTTGTCAACATCCTTAAAAGTAAGCTCTTTTGATTTCGAGCCAGATAGGATTGATTCTTCAACATATTGCTGAAGAGACATTGAAGATATATGATTTTCTGGCTCTATAACTGCTACTTTATCTAGTATCTGAAGGAGTTCTTTGTTTATATTTTCAGCAATCCATTTCTGCAAGTCCACAGAGAACACGGCATTTAATTTTTGTGTATTAAAAAGCATTTTCTTGATTCCTCTTTCTTTGACAAAAGCAAGTACAGCCTTAGCAGCTTCTTTGTATTCATCTTCGTCAATGAAGTAAAAGTCTTTGAATTCTATCCACATAAGAGAATGCTCAGGAATGAGGTAAATATAAGAGTCATTAGTCTCTGTAATAAGTTGTTTATTCAAGTTCATAACTGACTCTATTTTCTATTTGAGCGAAAATTTACAAAAAAAATCTATTCTTGCAATATCCATTTTAAGGCAGATTGTTCGTCAGCAAAAAATTTTTCTTCTGCTTTCGTTCTGTACTTATTGCTTTTTTCGATGTATGACTGAAGGGAGAGCTGTGATATTGGATTTTGAGATTCTATTAGTGCTATTTTGTCCATTATTTGGACTAAGTACTGGTTTATATTTTCTGCAATCCATTCTTCTAAAGAAGCGGAAAAAACAGCGTTAAACTTTAACGTATTGCATATTAGATTTTTGATATTTTCCCTTCTGATAAAATCCAGAAGTGCTAAAGCGTTTTTCTTGTATGTAAGTTCGTCTAAAGTAATAGCCTCCTTGAACTCTATAATTATCAAAGAATATTCTGGAGAATAAAATATTAGTGTATTTGGACTTTCACGGATTAATTTTTTTTCTAAAGCTACCTCCATGCCGACAGTTTTTATGTTTAATAATTTTAACTAAAATATATTATAATTCAAAATTTTTTTATTCCAATAGTCCCTGAGCTAGTTCTACTTGAACCAGCTTTTTTTTGTGTATGACCTTTTTAATTTTAGTTCCATTAACTGGCAGGAGATATTCTTTGTCGTCAAAGACTGTCTTAAGCAAAGGATTTTTTTTAAGATTAATAAATTCTACAATTTTCCCGAGTCTACCTGTTGCGAGGTCTTGTATTTGGTAT
>JALWCU010000346.1 GCA_027015275.1 Bacteroidales bacterium
TTAATTGTGGATTTATATCTAGTAGTCTCTTGCCCAAGACATGGGCTTTTTTCTCACCCACCGTAGAATGCAGAGCTTGAATCTGGCGATTTATGTTACTGTGCTGCACAACATCGCTGTCCACAACCGTTAACTGGCCTACTCCAGAGCGAACCAAAAATTCTGCGGCATAACTGCCAACCCCTCCAAGGCCCACGACCAAGACCCTTGCCTGCTGCAATTTTTCATATTTTTCCTTGCCAAGCAAAACCAAAGTACGCTCATTCCACTGCGACATTGAATATCTTTTTAAAGTTTTCAGTTACAATATTTTGCAATTTCTCCACCCGCATATTCAGTAAATTGGCTGCTGCAAAATAAATATCTTTTATGTGAAAATCTGACTCATCTGTTTCAAAAAAAACATAATCAAGTGGTATCTTTGACAGAGCCTTATATACTCTGCTCTGCCCCCTGAGAATTGAAGCTCCTATACTCAAAAAAATTCCTTTGCCTATAAGCTGCATTGCCTGCTCCAGACTACCATTAAACCCATGGACTATCCACGTCTGACTGGGATAAAATTTTCTAAAATACAACAGCCTATCACAAGCTCGTACACAGTGAATTACCACTGATTTTTTCAACTTTTTTGCCAAGTCAAGTTGGTCTCTGAATACCTCTTGTTCTAATGCAAAATCACCTCTTGTTCTATCCAGTCCTATTTCCCCAATAGCTAAGCAATTTGGCTTAGAACAATGATTCACAAGCAATGTCTTATAAGTTTGATATTCTTCCACATACCAAGGGTGGCAACCTACCGTATAGAAATAATAATCTACTGACTCCTTACCCACCTGCCTGAGTAACAAAGAACGGATAAACACCACATCACCTTCTGTATAAGTGTTATGTGTATGGAAATCAATTAGTTTAGGCATTATCCCTAAGATATTCCTTACCATACAAAAGTTTACGGAAAAAATCAAAAACAAGCGTAATATATAGAATAAAAGTCATTATCCAGATTACTATGTTATCAAACCACAAAGTATCAATAGCATAAGGTCCTATCAGCTTAAAAGGCGCATAAAACTGAGCCCGTCCAAGATGTGAAGCCGGCGTCTCAAAAATTGGCTGGTATATTCTCACAAGCTCATGGTTCTGGACAACTATTTCCCGCAGCTCTGTAGTATTGAGGACAATGTCGGCTACACGTTTGTTATAATACTGTTGCTTAAAACGATAAACCTCATCTTCTCCGCCGAGCTTTTTGACCAGACTATAATATATCTGATCCCGCTCCATTCTGAGCCTATTTAACTGTTGCAATGCAGGATACTTAAGATACGTGTATAAATAATTTACTGCAGAGTCATGTATCGCTGTATTATATCTACCTAATGTTAAATGCTTTACAAACTTTGCTCTAATACCTGTCATTTTTTCAACCTTGGAAAACTCATTGCGCAAAATCATGAAATTATCCCTAACTTTATTAACAACCTGTTTATTATCAATACTATCCAGATTATACCTCAACAAAGCTTCCATCCTATCATAATATGAAGACGAGTAAAATGTCGCATCCGAAATCTGCTTGTCGATATCAAAAAAATTCTCTTCATAAGCATTATGCCTAAACTGCGTAACCATCAAAGCTTCATAAGACCAACGTGATGTAATCAAGTCTCCAATAACTGGCACATATTTGTAGTTAGCAAAATCCTTATGCAACTTCGAAAAATCTATGATAGTACCACTTAGCAACAATTGCGGCACAAGAATAAGAGGAATAGATATATAAATAGCCACAACAGACTTTAATGTCGCTGACACATTAAGACTCAGCATATTAGCAAAAGCTGCTGTGGTAAATAATATCAGCCAATAGCTGAAAAACATGCCCTTTATTTCCAAGATAAAATTAGTTACAAGAAGAAAAGAAAACACCTGAATTGCAGAAATAATAAACATCATGGCAACCTTAGAATTCACATAGGAGAGCCAGCTCAAATGCAGAAACTTCTCTCTCTTCAGAATGCTTCGATCACGGATAATTTCCTCAGCACTAAGAGTCAGTCCCAAGAACAATGCTACAGTAACTGCCATAAACAAAAATGGCGGTATATTAACATTATCCGAAAAAATATAAATCTTATTATCCTGAAAATACTTGCTAAAATATGCCAATATCAAACCAAGTACAGGCGCCTCGGTAAAGGTAATCAGCAAATATTGCTTGTTCGAAAGCTTTCTCTTCAAGTCCCTTATAAAAAAAATCACAAACTGCTTTAAACTTGATGCCGTTTTAAAATCGCTCTTTGGTAAAGGCTCCTGTTCCTGTGGACAATTTAGATTTAGCTTTGGCTCAAGCTCGGTCTTATATCGCTCATACCATTGCACAGGCCTAACCTTCCTATTTCTCGTCAGCCGACCAAACTCATCCACGACCTTAGCCTCCATCAGTCCCAGAACAAGCTCGGGTTTAACTGTCCCACAAGTCGGACAAACTGCCAGCTCAGCATTAACAATATTGCTCGCTCGCTTGAAATAAACTATCGCATCAATAGGATTGCCATAAAAAACAATATAACCGCCACTATCTAAGACAATTGCCTTATCAAAAAGCTTATAAATGTCCGATGAAGGCTGGTGGATATTCACAAATACCATTTTCCCCTTATAAGTCAACTCTTTGAGCAAAAGCATGACAATCATTGCATCAGAAGAAGACAATCCGCTCGTAGGCTCATCCACAAACAATATATATGGCTCACGTATCAGCTCCAGAGCAATGTTCAATCTCTTTCTCTGCCCCCCACTTATTAATTTATTCATTGGAGAGCCTACTGTCAGGTCTTTGATCTCATACAAATTCAACTCCTTCAGAAGTTTATCAACTCTTTGTGTAACCTGCTCGTCGCTGAGTTCTCTGAAACAGAGCTTTGCGTCTAAATATAAATTTTCAAAAACCGTTAATTCCTCTATCAACAAATCATCCTGCGGCACATACCCAATAAGTCCTTCGAGTTTCTCAGGCTCACGATGCAAATCTATGCCATTGATCAAAACCTGTCCTGTATCAGGCTTCAGATTCCCTATTAGCAAGTTCATTAATGTGGACTTGCCCACTCCACTGCTCCCCATGACACCTATAAGATGCCCGGCCTCCTCGTAAAGATTGAGCGGCTTTATGCCATTCTCAGAATTCTTAAACTTAAAACTCAAATCCTTAACACAAAATTTTATAGTAGCTCTACCGCTGGACGAGATGAAATTAGTGATCAAATCAGAATAATAAATAGGCTGTGTCCTTGGTGTACTAATAACTCCGCCTGTATCCAATATATATGTGTACAACGGCAAGATAGTAACACTATTGAGCTGCAAGTTATCACTACCATCATAAATAAAAACTATAAGCCTTGTCGAAGGCAAGTAAAAAAACAACAAACGACCTACAAAGCCATGAAAATAAAGGTGCTTAAACCCTTCAAAACGTTTCTCCACATTTTTCCTGCCATCTATTATCAGCAAATTATCTTTGGGCTGTATCTCAAAATGTTGCCGAAAAGTAAGTTTCTGAATGCCAATATATTCTTCTCTTGGTATATTAAAAACTTCTGCCACTGTGTTGACAAAGTCCAATTCTTCTGAACTCAAGTCTCCGTTGTAAAAAATAAATTCTACCAGACGAATATAAACTATGACCTTTTCTCTCTGCTGCAATTCTTCATTTATCTCATGACAAATAGCAAGAATCTTTACAGAGTTCAAGGACAGACGTTTCTTAACTTTTTTTTGATCAGATACTTTGGAATGGTGAATCTTGAGGTAATCATCAAAAAGCTTAAGGTATTCCTCTACAACATCCTGACTTAAATGTAATTTTAGATAATCCTGGACAATCTTTCGAGAAGTCGGTGAGAGTCCTTCCTCATCAACATTAGCAACTATAGCAAACAAGCGCATTAGTGCCTTTAAAATGTTCTCATTCATAATCCAGGAATTTGGTTAGTGCGATAATTACACCTTTTCTATGCGATTTTCCTCAGAATTGTATCGAAGACCATGTTCCTCAAGACTGCTGAGAAACTTATCCAATGTCAATTTACCTGTTCGCCACATATACAACTCCTTCTCCAGCAAAATAATTCTTTCTTCCAGCAATTTAACCTTCTCATTATCAATAGATTTATCATCTTTAAAAAGATTCATACTTTCCTGAATAATATTGTCCAATCCTTGTTTAAAACTTTTTTTCTTTCCCATTGTGATGTTATTTTTAAGTAAAAATACTAATCTATTTTTTTAAAATCAAATATGAAAATCTGGCTCGTGTCTAGTCAAAAACTCCACTGCAAGTGCATGATAATCCTCGGCACCTTTGGAACCAGAGCTATAATTAAATATATCCGTGCCTTGAGCCGGTGCCTCTGCAAGAGAAATATTTTCCCTTATCTTGGAATTATAAACCTTATCCTGAAAATATGTCTTTATTGTTTCTTCGATATCTCTGTGAAGAATCTTACGCTTATCATACAAAGTTATAATGACTCCTGTAATCTGCACATCTGGATTTAATCTTCTCTGCACTTTAGAAATGACTTCCAAAATCTTTGTCAAACCCTTAATTGCCAGGAAATGAGCCTGAATGGGGATTATCACCTCGTCCGCAGCAGTAAATGCATTAATAGTCAACAAACCTAATGAAGGTGGGCAGTCTATCAAAACATAATCATAATCATCCTTGACAGGATCTAGAATCTCCTTTAAAATATACTCTCTACCAGCCTCAGAATTCAGCTCCATTTCAGCTCCAGCCAAATCCAAACTTGAAGGTACTAAATAAAGATTCCTTCGCAGCTCCAGGATTGGTATCTCTACCTTGCCCTTGAGAGCATCATAAATAGATTCCTCCACCTTAGATACTCCAAAAGAAAAAGTCAAATTCGCCTGAGGGTCAAGGTCAACAACTAAAATTTTCCTATCCAGACTGGCGAGAGCAGCCGCTAAATTGACAACTGTCGTGGTCTTACCAACACCACCTTTATGATTACTAATAGCTATTGTCCTACTCATAATCCATACATTTATACAATTTTACTCAAAGATAATAAAAAATTATTTTAAAAAGTAAAACTATGCTTTACAATTCTCTATGCATAACCGCGTAAAACATGCGCACTAGAGCTCAACAAGAAAATCATTTACTGTTTCCAAAACCATAATAAAAGGACTTGCAGGTATATACCTACAAGTCCTTAAGGATTTAGCCAACAAAAAAGCAATATATTGGCATTATTCTGTTTAATACATCTCTCAGAGCCTAAAAAATTGAAGCATCCTCTGGCAAACCAAATTCTTCGTCCATCTTTATACCCAGCTCTTCTAGCTTGCTGAGAATCGGCTCATAAATCTCAGGTATAACCGGAATATGAACTCCTTTCAAATCAATTTTACCTTCCAAAATCATCACCACAGCACATGCCGCAGGCAATGAAACCGTGCGAGCTATCGATGTATCTGTATCCGGTGTACCAAAGTCCAATAATGTCGAACGAATAACCTCAGTCTTACCACTATCGTACTTAACACGGAAAAAATGCATCATAGCTACCATATCACGCTCATCGCCTGTAAGCATCATCTTGTCAATCATAAGTTTCCCTGTAATATTAATAAGTGTGTCCTCAGCACCGATCGTTTTATCGTCAAACAAACCGAGCCATTTCATTGCTCTCTCGGGCAAAGAATCTAAAGGCAAGCCTAATTTCTGGGCAAAAGCCTGTTCGATAGTGCCATCAGCTCCATTACCAAGCAGTTTAACCAATAATTGACGGTAGGTTAGTTGCCTGGCATTTACTTTCTCTTCGCTGAAATATCCCAATTTTTTCATAACGTCAATAATATCACTCCAGCCAGGATAACGCATAGTGCCACGGAAAACCGTCTTTGCCTCAGGTATTCCATACAAATCTTTATATGGCATAGAATCTCTGTTGGGATAAACTTCGAGCACACCTACGCTCGGGAAATTCACATAAGAGCGCAACTTAAATAAATGCTCAGTCGGAACATAATACTCTTTGCCAGCACGCAGATAACGCCCATCATTATTCCCGGCCAGCAAAACACCCATTGGACTCCATGAAAATTTATACTTAAACGGATTAGTATCAGCTACCTCTGGCGCAGGCAAAGCACCTGTCAGAGAGTAAAACTCTTCCACTTTACCACCTCGGGCATGAACACTGTCTATTATCTTCTTTGCAGACATGTGGTCTATTCCAGGGTCCAAACCAATCTCATTTAAAATTATAATTCCAGCATCCCTGGCTTGCTTGTCCAAAGCCCGCATCTGTGGCTGTACATACGAGGCTGTTACCATATTCTTTTTGTGTTCAATAGCATGTCTAGCAACCATTACATGAAAACGATAAGGCAATAAACTAACTACCAGGTCATGATCATCAAGCAATTCAGATAGCTTTTCCTCATCATCTGCTAGCCACTCAATACTTTGACTATTTGGATGATTCCTGAGAATTGCATCGGCCTGTGGTTTTATCATCGAAGCAATAGTTACATAATAACCTTGATCCAATAAATATCTCGCTATTGGCTTGACTACCAGGCCAGCTCCAAGAATTAATACTCTTTTCATATCTTATATTTTAGTATTTTATTCAAAACTAATTTTTTTTTTATTTTCGTAAAACGTTTTTAAAATAGAATTATGTTTTTATTAAAAACCAAAGGTACAGACAAAATAGCTGACTTCCTGGAAATCAGAGACCAAAACTTTGCTCTTATCCAGTATATTAAACTTTCAAACATAGACAAAAAAATCCCACAAATTCTATCATCATATCACATCAACACTCCTAGCGAGGAAATAATAAAAAAAATAAAAGCCTCTGCGTATGGCCAAATAATAAAAGTAGAATAATGATCATAGAATACAAAGATGTACAAATAGGCTATGAAAAACACACAGTCCTAAAACACATTAATTTTGTGCTCGAGAAAAAACAGTTCGTTTTTCTGACCGGCAATATTGGTGCAGGTAAAACAACGTTTCTCAAAAGCATTTATGCCGACGTTCTTATCTCTGGAGAAAAAGCTAATGTATTGGGCTTTAACCTAATAAAACTAAAAAAAAGAAAAATTCCACGCCTGCGAAAAAAAATAGGCTTTATTTTCCAGGACTTTAAATTCTTAACAGACAGAAATATCTATGAAAATTTACATTTTGTCTTAAAGGCTACTGGCTGGACAAATGAAGTGAAAATAAAAACGCGCATTTATGAAATCATGAAACTACTGGAAATAAATGAATTAGTCGAACTCATGCCTTACCAGCTCTCTGGCGGTCAACTACAAAAAACAGCTATTGCTCGTGCTTTGTTAAATAATCCACCACTTATTATAGCAGACGAACCAACAGCAAATCTTGATACAAATTCTGCACACCACATCATCCAAACCCTCTACAATCTCACAAAATACGACATCAGCGTCATCGTTGCCACACACAACCAGGACAACATTCTTCAAATCAAAGCACCTATGTTTAAAATAGAAAATTCACAGTTAAGCCCATTACAATAATCTTCAGACAACCATAGTTACAGTCATTTCCCTACAAATGCCTGTTTGCCTGCAAAAACTATCGGCACTTTGATAATCTGCTCTTCGAAGTCCATGATCTAATAGCTCACTATAATAAGACTTTCGCTCTATCTGCTCCAACGCTTCCGCCAAAGCTTGCTCAACACGCCGCTCGAAATCTGCTTCATTCTCACTGTCGCCCCGCCGGTCAATGTTTCTTTATCTCAATCACTACGCCATTGCCGCCTTTATCCATGGGAATTAGTAGAATGTCATAACGACCTTCCCCACTCTCACGGTTGTTGCGGATTATATAATCGTCGCTTAGGAATGCCAGCAATCCCAAAACGTAAGCATGGTAAACATTCTCAGTAAACCGTGCCGTATCATAATAACTAAATGTGTCCCCCATTACCTGACGAAAATACCGCTCAAAACCCTGTAATCTACCTTGAATAAGACTTTTTGCTAATTCACGTATGTACGTAAAGATAAAAAAAATTACCTTAATAAACTTGCACATATCGTACCATAAAAAGGCAAGAATTACAACTCAAAGCTCATAAGCTCTGTTAATTAACAAAAAATCAAGAGTAGTTACCGCTGCCATTGCTTCCACAATCGGCACTGCACGAGGTACAACGCATGGGTCATGCCTTCCCTCTGGTGTGTATTTGACGGTTTGTAAATTCCTGTTCAATGTTTCCTGTTCACGAAAAATAGTGGATACAGGTTTAAAGGCAACATTGAAATATACATCCATGCCGTTTGTTATGCCTGCCTGAATACCGCCAGAAAAATTTGTCTTTGTACGTACTTGTCCATCATCAGTCAAATAAAACAAATCATTATGCTCAGAGCCGCGCATTCGTGCAGCTGCAAAACCTTTTCCAAACTCAAAGCCCCTGGCAGCATTAATAGACATTATAGCATAAGCCAGACGAGCTGAAAATTTATCATAAATCGGCTCGCCAAGACCAGGCGGCACATTTGATATAATACAAGTTACGGTGCCTCCAATCGTATCTCCTTGATTTTTGATCTGCTGTATAAGCTCATGCATCTTCTGGGCAACCTGTCCATCCGGGCAACGCAAAGGATTGTCATCCACATTATCCAAGTCAAGTTCTGTGTAAGGTCTGCTTACTTTTACATCACCAACCTGCGAAACATAAGCCTTAATGCTGATACCAAATCTTTGCAATACAAGTTGCGCAACGGCTCCTGCCACTACTCGGGCACTCGTCTCGCGAGCCGAATAACGCCCAGAGCCGCGAAAATCGATGTTTTCCCCATATTTCATAAAATAAGCATAATCCCCATGTGAAGGGCGAAACAGGTCTTTTGTATGCTCATAATGTTCTGAGCGCTGGTCTTTGTTTTCAATAATAAAGGCAATTGGAGCACCCGTACTCTTGCCACTGAAAATACCGGACAAAAATTTAACTTTATCATTCTCCTGACGGGCTGAAACAATGTCAGACTGGCCAGGTCGGCGTCTATCTAACTGGCGCTGTATAAAGTCAATATCGATTGGAATATTAGCAGGACAGCCATCTATGACCCCGCCAATAACAGGACCATGCGACTCACCAAACGAGGTGAAACGATAAAGTCGTCCGAAACTGTTCATAAAGGAAAGTATTATCTAAACATCACACCCCAGACAGTTATATCATCGCGCTGTTGCTCTTCTTTCATATAGTCTTTAAGGACTTTCTGAATGTAATCTTGTTGCTTAACAAGATCAAAATCCTTCACTTCATTAAGCAAATCAAGAAAACGAGGCGTTCCAAAACGCTTTCGTTTAGGGTTATTCTGGTCTATAATACCATCTGTAGTCAAATAAATTATATCACGTCTTTTCATAACCAGAGTTTGATCTTCGTAATTAAGTGGACTCTGTATTGCTCTTATTCCACCTATTGGTTTCCTGGCACCTTTAATCCTTTTAACCTTACCATTCTCTCTCTTGTAGTAAAACAGCGGTCGCTTAGCACCACTAAATGTAATGTTATATTCATCATCAGCTTCGTCTACACGAACAAGACAAACATCCATGCCGTCATTATTATCAGTATATCTCTGATTAAGTGTATCGATAACAGTTTCGTTAAGCATATTTAGAACATCCTTGGGATCGTGAATATTTCTCTCAAGGATAATTTCGCTCAACATTCTACTGGCAATCAATGACATAAATGCACCTGGCACACCATGTCCTGTACAATCAACAACAGCAAGAAAATATGTCTTATCACTTACACGCCCGAACCAATAAAAATCTCCAGATACAATATCACGTGGAAGATATATTATAAAATTATTGTAATATTTATCGAGATTTTTCTTCTGGGGCAAAATAGCACTTTGAATAGTCTTAGCATAACGAATACTATCTTTTATAAGTGTGTTCTGCAACTCTATTTGCTCCTTATGTTCCTGAAGAACATCCCGCTGACGACGTAGCTCTTCATTCTTCTGACGGATTTCTCTTTCTTGCTGTTTGAGTTTTGTAATATTCGTCTCAATGGCGAAAAGCTTAACCACCTCGTCCTTTTCGTTCAAGATTGGGGTCAAGGAAGTCTGTACCCAGACAATTTCACCAGCTCTTGTATAATTTTTTACTTCATAATTAACTGTAGATTTATTTTCAATGCAATATTCTAAGTACTCTTCTATCTTAGGATTTCCACTTATGGCTCTAATATTAGTACCCACCTCATTTTTTAGTAATTGCAAAGTATATCCATAAAGTCTCGTGAAACCTGGATTGACCCATTCAAAATTACCATCCCTGTCCATGATAATAACCGAGTTATCAGTACGGGCGGCAACAAGCGATAATTTCTCCAATTCTTTATTAAACTCTTCCAGCTGTTTTGCCTGAATTTCCAGCTCTTCTTTTTGCCTCTCAATCTGTTCGTTTTTATCTCGAAGCATTTCATTAAGCCTACGTATGCGGTTGTATGATCTAACTATAAGTCCTAACAGAGATAATACGATTATCAGAAAAATTGCACTAATTACAATTATTACTCTTTGACTCTTAATAAGATTCTTCTGACTTTTGAGAACTCTTCTCTGTTGTTTTATTTCCTTTAATTTTTCCTTTAATTCACGTTCTTTTTTCTTTATTTCTAACTGACGACGATTTATTTCCTCAGTTTGTTTCTTAATGACATCTTGCTTTTTCTGAATTTCTTCATTTTGCTGCTGCAGAATAGTTTCATTACGTTTGAGAATATCCTCCTGTTGGGTAATCAACTCATTTAAATGACCTGATCTCTGCCTTTCTTGCTCAAGCTCCTTTTGCTTTTCCGCGAGCTCTCTTCTCTGCTTATCCAACTGAGTTCTCAGTTTATTTAGCTCTTTCTCTCTCTGTGTCAATAACTGCCTTTGCTTAACAATAGAGTCCTGTTTACGATTAAGAGCTTTCTCTTTTTGGATAAGTTCCTTCTCTTTCTTACTAAGCAAACCTTGCACATCCACTTTTGTGCCACCAAGCTTTAATAGAGCCTCGTCTAATTTTAAACCTACCTGCTTGATATTAAAACTATTAACCTGAAACTGATCATTTTTGTCTCTAAAAACAAAATTGATCATAATGTTATCCCGATCTTTAGACTGATAGGTAATCAGAAGTACTGGCAAATTACCTATACTTTCCCTAACCGCTGGTACATAATCATTACGATTCCTGTCAACATATACTGCATGTGCTATCTGAAGAGGAATTTGTGAAACACGCGTTACATAAAAAACTTTAACTGGTTTGCCTTTGACATGCCTGACCTTGGCCAGCCCACTCAAGTAATGATAAACATCTGTATTTTTACTATAGACTACTACATTGAATGTATCTATCTTCTGTTCATTTGGCCATGTAACACGCGGTAAGATATTATTAAAAATCCATTGTGCGACGTAATTAGCTGAATCTATAGTCTGTGAAAAACTCGATTGAGCCAACAAAATAAAAAAAACTAAAAATATGTATCTTAGCTTGTTCAATGTACTTCTCTTTTTACAATAATAAGAGTTTTAGAAGAAATATCAAAAAAATATATCTAATATAACAAATGTAGCATAAACAATGCTTGCTATACCATTTGTAGTGAAAAAAGCTATATCAACACGGCTCAGATCATCTGGACTTACTATTAAATGCTGATAAAAAAGCAATAATATAAAAATAACCGCACCTATCCAGTACAGAATACCAAAATCAAAATATATTCCAATTAATATGACTATTGAGGCCGAGATTATATGAAAAATAAGTGATAATAATAACGCATTCTTTTTGCCCAACAAAGTGGGTATTGATTTGAGATTCAGCTGTTTATCAAACTCATAATCCTGAAGAGCATAAATAATATCAAAACCAGACACCCAAAACAAAACTATAACTGAGAATAATATTGGAAGCAAATCAAATCGTGGAATAACAGACAAGTAAGCACCTATAGGGGCTAAGGAAAGACCCAGACCTAAAATTAAATGGCTCAAGCTAGTAAACCTCTTTGTATAACTATACCCAAGAATAACAAACAAAGCCACTGGTGAGAGAAAAAACACCAGCTTGTTCATAAAGTAAGTTACCACTATAAATGATAATGCAGAAATAAGTGTAAAGGCCAAAGCATTCTTCTCGGAAATCTTACCCATCGGCATTTCCCTTTTTGCAGTTCTGGCATTAAGTTTGTCAAAATATCTATCGGCATAACGATTAAATGCCATGGCTGCACTTCTGGCAAAGACCATTGCCAATAATACTAAAACGAAATAAACCCAGCTTGGATGCTTCAGTTTATATGCCAGAGAAAAACCGATTAAAGCAAAAGGCAAAGCAAAAATAGTATGACTGAATTTTATAAACCGTAAATATAAATCAATTTTTTTGAGCATTTTTTTTCTATTTTTTATCTTACTAAAAAATAAAATTCACTCTAAAATGAAAAAATTATTATTTCTACTGCTTTTATTAACCTCTATATCAATAACTTGGGCACAAAATAAACATGCCCCCAAAAAAAATAAGTATATTATATATGTGGATTCAACAAATGATAAAATATATTACAACAAAAAACTACCTGTTTATTTCTGGATATCAGACAAACCAGACAATACTGGACATGACGTATTACTAAAACCAGAAGTAAAAAAATTCGCAAACCCGTATTATTTTGATACAGAAGGAATTAATACATTTAGAGTAAAAAATCCTCGTGGACCCTATGAAGAAGCCATTTTCGAAATTTGGGCAGATGACAGACCGCCTCTCATGAATTATCATATCCACAACTTATACAAAGTACCCGAGAAAAATAAAATATTCATAGGTCCAAAATCCCAAATACGCCTTGATGGCATAGATGGCATATCAAAAGTAAAAGATATTTTTTATTCCATTAATAATCAAAATTTTATATACTATAAAAGGCCAATATCAATAACTAAAGCTGGGAAAAATATCATAAAATTTTACGGTTGCGACCTTGTGGGTAATTGCTCTGATACTATTTCAAAGGTAGTTTACGTAGATATAACGCCTCCCTCGGTTCATCCAAAAATCCTAAATTCATATTCAGACTCGATTCTTGGAAAAACAAGTAAAATCACTTTTATTGCAACTGACTCTCTTTCTGGTGCAAAAGCAATATTTTATTGCTCAAGCAAAAAGGGCAATTTCAAATTATACAGATATCCTATTCTCGTCAGCAGACAGAGCTCAGGCAAACATAAAATCTACTTTTATGCTGTGGATAATGTAGGGAATAGGACAGAACTAAAAACTTTAACTTATTTCATTGATAACATACCTCCAACAGTCTCCTTTAATATTAAAGGAAATTACTTTAAGCGTTCTGATATTTATTACTTATCACCAAATACAAAAATCCAACTTACAGCAAAAGATAACTTTGATGTACACAAAATCTTCTATTACATATATGGAAGAAAATATTTATATAATGGTCTAGTAGATTTATCAAAATTTAGTGGAATGTTTCCCGTTTTTTTCAACGCAATAGATGTAGCTAACAATAAGTCTAACACAGGCTCAATTAAAATATTCATTGATAATGAGCCACCAAAAACAAATATCCTTATAGGCTCTCCAAAATTTAGAAATAGAGACACAATATTCATTTCATCCAAGACTAAAATCTCATTCCAAGCTCATGACAAATATTCACTTATATCAAAAACCGAATTTGCAGTAAACAACCTTGATTTTCACAAATTCATCAAACCATTTACACTCGATAAAGAAGGTTTATATCTTGTAAATTACAGGTCAATTGATGCCATTGGAAACATAGAAAACACAAAGACTTCTATAATCTTTGTTGATAACACACCACCTGACATTAAAATTATTTTTAGTGTAGAACCATTTGACATAAAAATAACCAAAAATGATACAATTCCTATATATCCAACTAATGTCAAATTATATCTCGGTGCAGTAGATAAAAAAACAGGCGAACAAACAATTTATTATTCACTAAATAATAGCCGCTTCGTGCAATACAGGACGCCAATAACCTTCTATATCAGAAAGCGTGAAAACTTCTTTACCTTAAGAGTTAAATCAAAAGATAAACTTGGTAATCTTAAAACAGAACAAACTTCTTTTATAATAAGGAAAAAATAAAATCAGTATTAGCCTAAAATATTTAAAATAAACTCTTAAACCCCATTTAATTTATCCAACCCAAGTTTGTATAAACTTTCAGTCGACAAAACTTGACAAAAAAAGGGCTATCGCCAACGGTAGCCCTTTTTGATAGATTACATAACATCCTGTTTCTTAAAAATGTGTACCAAGTGTCAAAGCCACCATCAAATTTTTATACTGGACATCTGGCATTGGCTCGTCCTCATAAGGTACATAAAGCCAATACTTCTCTCCGGATAATGATTGCTGCACACCCAAGTCCACATAAAATCCTGGGCCACGGTACCCAAAACCACCTGAGATAACAGTTACTGGTTTAATACGATCAAAAGCACTACCATAGTATGAATAACCTGCTCGCAAGTGGAAGCCCCTTAGATTTAGATCAGCTCCAAACCTAATATTCTGTGTACGATTAAAATTCTTCTGTATGTTTGTGTTTTCATAAGCAAAATCATAATCATCAGCCTTCATGCGTATAGACGTATAATCAACCATTTCATAGTCTGCACCGAGAGCCAAAATTTTACCAACAATCAGACCAATGCCCATTGACATATGCCATGGCGTTGTTACATGATATACATAAGTATTAATAGGCGATTTCTCCAAATAATTAGTATTGCCATCTGCATCAGGCGTGTACCAATTAGACTCAATAGAGCTATAATAAACATCTTTTACTGTCAAAAAATACGGCGTCTGCGCTGCTATCCCCAAGCGCAAATATCTAAGTGGTGTAAAAATAAGACCAAGTTTAATTCCTATCCCATTAACATTGTCTCTTAGACTCTCATTGAATTTAAAATCCTTCAAATCAACAGCTTGATTAAAGCCAGACTCTGTATATTCTGACAAACTCGAATATCTCATTCCAATACTAGCAACAGACATCCCCATATACAGGAAATCACCAATGTTCATACCTGCTGCAAAGTCCAATGACGAACCATAACCCGAGCTTTTAACTATTTTCCTCTGGTTTTCGCCATAATATGGACCACCAGATACCCATAGAGGATTTGTATATGTCATTGTACTAGAATCAGATACATCTAATAGATAAGTCCAATATGCCAAATAAGTATCAAATGCATTAAGATTATCTGGATCAGTTCCATCAGCATTATACATAAAGTCATCGAGCATAGAGCCTTTGTCATTCACTCCTTCGATCCACAAGCGTTGATTAAAATCCTTAATTCTGTTGTAAGCTATGCCAAAATTGACATTCTTTATCAGTCCAGATTTCGGTCTGGTAACGAAACATAGAGACAGATTATTCAAAGTAAACCTATACCTAATTCCGTTCCGGCTTGTGCCATTAAAATTAGATAAAGCCTGCCCCATCTTAAATCCTGGCGTAAAAGAAAAATCAGATTCACGCTTTAAAGCCAATGCTGCAGGGTTGTAAACAATAGCCCCAGGATCAGCTCCTAAGCCTGTAAAAGCATTACCCATAGCCATAGACCTAGCTGTACCATAGTAATATATTTGGCTAAATCTAAGGGCGTCAAATTCATTTTGTGCTACCATGAAAAGGGACAATAAGAGCCCTAAAAAAGTTAATATAACTTTTTTCATTTCTATTAATTTTTATATTTATTTACTGAATATCAATTAATTACCTACGGCGTCCGCCAGAATGTGAAGTCGTTGATGTACCAGTGGACCTGGAACCTGTAGAAAATCCTGAACTGCGAGGGGAAAAACTTGATCCACGCGAAAATGAATTACTTCTGTAGCTAAAGCCAGAAGACCTAGGACGGCTATATGTTGAACGGGAATATGTACTAGTTCTTCTATAGCTGGGCCTTGAATAAGAACGATATGTATTGCCAGAACGGCTGCGATAATTAATATTTCTACCATAACCTCCACGACTGCTAAAATATGATGAACGATATGTTCTACCTGAAATTCTATTAAATTCTCCCTGCGGATGTGAACCTCTGCTCCGCCCTTCTAAATATGAACTTCTCTGCCTCGGCTGAGTTTGTCTGGAACGTGTGTTATAGCTTCGTCTAACCTGGCTACTCGGGCTACGAAAATTTCTGCTCGTCCTGTACTGTTGACCTTCTCTTGTCTGATGTGTATATGACCCGCGGCTTCGAGTCTGATATGTTCTGGCCTGGCTACGACCATTACTACTTGTTATTCTTGCCCCCGAAATAGTTCTTGCTCTTTGTTCTGTGCCATTGTAACTTCCACGAGCTCTGGCAATAGGCGTAGAACTAACAGAAGATACGCGATGTCCATAAGTTCTGGTTCTGTCCGTGTTCCTGTCATTTACATCAGTGTTGTTGTAATAATAGGTAGTTCCATAATATGGCCAGTATGGGTTCATGTAATAATAATTATAAGAATAATAACCAGGATAGCCCCATGTGCCGTCCCAATATCCATCCCAGTAACCGTCCCAATATCCATTCCAATAAGTCATGGAATATGGCGACCAGTATGGATAACCATAATAAATACTCAGCCCATAATACGGCCTTGCCCAATAAGAATCCCACATCCAAGGATCATAGCTGTAATAATTATAGTCATTATAATAATTGTAATCCGGATAAAAACCTCCATAAAGAAAACGCATACGCGTGTCATAGTTATCATCATCTAAATAAAAATAACCAGTGGATGTATCCTTTTGATATTGAGAATATTGGCCACTACTGACCAAATCAATTGTATCCAGATCCTGTGCTGTAGATCTCGTAAGCCCTTGACTGGCAGGCTGGACATTACTTTGAGTCTGACCTATTTGCAGTTCTGATGTAGCATACAAATCATCATAACCACCCTGTATTGCAATAGATTGAACTCCACAAGAGAACAATGATATTGTAATTGCTATCAAAAATATGTAGTAAAACTTTTTCATGACTACTTATTTTTCTGTTTCTACTCAAATATACGAAAAAAAACGCACCTAAGATTACAAAAATATAGTTTTTGTGATTTTCAGAAGTTTCATATAGAATTTATTTTATTTCAACTAATTTTATGTAATAAATTACAATGGCTCTCGGCGGTATGCACTTCTGATCGCCCAGCAGCCCATAGGCAAGGTAAGGTGGAAAAATAAACCTACCTTCACCACCTAAGCGTAACATTTGTACCGCGTCATTCAGCCCTCGTATCTCATTGCTATGATTAACTTTGAAAGACTTTAAACCCAGAGAATCAGAGTCATAGCACTTTGTTCCGTCCAAGAGCTTAACCTTGTATTCAATGGTTACTATGTTGCCATCCTTAGGTTCCGGTCCGCTACCCTGCTTTAGAATTTCGTACCACATTCCCATAGAATCCCGGTGCATGTTCCACTCATGAGTCTTAACATAATCAGCTATTGCTTGCTGGTCTTTCTCAACGAGATATTTGTTTATTTCGATAAGCTTTTTCTCGTAATTATCTTTGCGTTTAGGTCTGTGGGGCTCATTAGTCCTTATACAAGAGGACATAAAAACTATGATCACGAAAAATATAGACAGACGTAAAAATTTCATACCAGATATTTTTTCAGGTTAGGCAAGAGATTTTTCTTAATATATCTGCGTATCTGATGCAATGATCCAGTAAAAGAGCCACCGGCAGCATTTTTGTGTCCCCCTCCATGAAAATAGTCCCTGGCTATGAGATTAACATCATAATGTCCTTTTGAGCGCAGTGAAACTTTCAGCTCGTCTGATCTTTCCATAATAAAAATAGAAATCTCTACATCCTTGATAGATAATGGCAAATTCGCAAGGCTCTCATGATCTCCAAGCGTAAAATCAAACCTTTTCATTTCCCGCCGTGATAATGTGATAATTCCAACATGATAATCGTAAAATATTTTCATGTTTTTATATAATAAATAGCCCATTAAACGCATCCTATTCTCCGAATAATTATTAAACAAATTCCTGATTATCTTGCCTTTGTCTATACCATAGCTTAAAAGCTCCGAAGCTATTGCAAGAGTCTGGGAATCAGCAGAATCATGAACAAACACACCTGTATCTGTCAAAATTCCCGAAAATAAATAAGTTGCTATAGTCTTGTCAATGACACTCTGATCAAGAGCTTTTAGAAATGAATATACTATTTCTGCTGCCGAGCTTGCACTTGGATATGAAAACAAATAATCAACCAAATTTTCTTCTGGCTGGGGATGATGATCAATCATTACCTTAATAGCCTTGGACTTGAGCAAATACTCTGACAAATGACTGACACGTTTGGCCTCGTTGAAATCACAACAAAAAATCATATCGCACGACAGCAGCAGCTTCCCTGCTTGCTCACCTATAATCAAGTCCTGGACATGGTCAAACCAATTAACATAATTGGGTACACGGTCTGGCAGAACCGGAAAAACTTCGGCTTGTGTAATTTTCTTCAATGCAAGGTAAAGCGCTAAGACAGAAGAGACTGCATCACCATCAGGGGAAGTATGGCCAATTAGTACTATTTTGTCTGCCTGTAGAATGCTTGGTTTGAGCTTGTGTATTTTTTCTGTGTCTATCTCGTACATTAATTATATGATTTCAATATGGTTCTCATCTGTAATTTTCTCGCAATAATGACATTTTAGCTGCAATGGTTCACGCGAAACCACAGTAAACTTAGTTGTAATATTCTCATGATTAGTAATACAATTGGGATTATAGCATCGAACAATACCTTCGATCTGGTTTGGTAGTTCGACCTTCTTTTTTTCGACTACCCTGTAATCCTTGATAATATTCAGATTTGCTACAGGTGCAATCAAAGCTATTTTGTTGATTTCTTCCTGCTTAAAAAAACGATTTGATATTTTTATAATTGCCTTTTTACCAAGCTTTTTACTTTCCAGATTAGTGCCAAAAGTAATTTGCTCTTTGCATGAATCTAATTTGAGTATCTTGATGACCTTAAAAAGGTCTTTGGCTGGAATGTGATCAATCACGGTTCCGTCCTGAATAGCACTAACTTTAAGCTCTTTTTTTTCCATGAAGAAAATTTTTTATTTTGTCAAAACAATTGTCCAAATGTGAAAAAAATTTTTTTTATAAGGAAATTAAAACACAGTTTCGTAAGTAATATGGTTAAAGCAAGTTTTATGAAAATAGCAGCTCTATTTCTTGTGCTATTATTTGGGCTCGCACAAATATCTTCTGCGCAAGGCACGTATTTTAGACCAATTATTTCACTACAATACAACACACTGACAAACTCATCACACACTGTAATGGCCACGACACCAAGAGCCATGGGGTCTGGACTTTATGATTTTTCGCAGAAAATTGGACTATCGCACTTAATACCAATCAAAAAGAACAAATTAATGGTAGAAGTCGATTTTCCACTGATTAACATAACAAAATATAGATTCACAAAAAACATTTATTTCAGTAATAATCAAGTAGTTATAGACACAAATTCAAATCATATTTACCACAATTCATTCTTCTCACGAACTGGTAGCAAGATGACTCTAATTGGCTTGCAAATACCAGCATACATTGTTTTTATTTTACCTAAAATCAAGAACAGCTACATAAAAATCGGTTTATACGGTGAATATAGATTCATGGGTTGGCATAAACTCATATTTTATCAGGATAAGGCACTGCGTATTATTCACACCGACTTTCATAAATTACAGAATCAAGGCATTAATCCATTTGGCTGGGGATTTAGCACTGGGCTGAAAATAAAAAACATTTATATCTTTGCTGACTATAGCGCCAATAGCCTTACAAATTTCAATAAAGCTCTTCACCAGCTCAGTTATGGTGTATATTATTTTTTATCACTAAATTCGCTTAAGAAAAAAATCAAACGCAAAACCAAATTAGTTAATTATGGGCAATATTGATATAATTGCATTACTGCTGACAATCATTGCAGTATTTGTTGCAATTTTCATCTTTCGTAGGGTGCTTATTTGGGTAGCGCTCATTATTATTTTAGCTGTTATTGGATACTTTATTTTGCAGAACAAAACAGGCAGCAGCACAAGACCAACCCAAGCATCAGGAAAACAAAACTATGTAGGTTTAATAGAAAAATTTAAGGATAATTACTGTGGACTGTTATATGACAAAGACGATAGCATGATGTGTAGCATTATTATCCAGCCTATTTATAATGATATAGTTACGACCTACAACCAGAAACAACTTTCGAGAATGAACAAAGTAGAACTAACAAAAATTATTGTGCAAACAGCATATAAACACAAGAAGGAAATCCTGAGACAGCTCAAGAGCAAAAATGCTATTTATCTCTGGGAAGACTTCACTTATGATATAAAAAACAGTCGACTTTATCAATAAAAAAACGAATAAGATGGTTGTTACGATTCTATTGGTACTATTTTATCTTTTATTTCCTGTTGTAATACTTTATTCTGCATACAAGGTGAAGATTTTAGCCAAGATAGGCACTATAATCTTAGCTTATGCAGTGGGACTTATTCTGGGAAATACAAATTTAATTTCCGAGTCATACACAGCTATACCACGTATAATTGCTACTGTAACAATACCTTTAGCAATTCCACTTCTGCTGTTTTCTATGGACATCAGAAAATTCAAAATCATTGCTGGCACTACATTGAAATCAACTATTTTTGCTCTAATTGGTGTTATAGGCGCTGTGGTTAGCGGTTATTATTTATTCGGAAAACATATCCCCGAAGGCTGGAAACTGGCTGGTATGCTTGTTGGCGTCTATACTGGCGGTACACCCAATCTTGCTGCACTCAAAACAGCACTCGATGTTAATAACAACACCTATATACTGACTCACACAGCCGACACATTTATCACTATATTTTTAATTCTATTTTTCCTTACCATAGCTCAGAAAATTTTGCTTCTTTTTCTGCCTGCATTTCCAAAGATAGATGAAGACGACGAAAAAATGTCTGACCTAAAAAATGCTCATAACGAACAATTACAATTATATGACGATTCTCCAGATGCTTTTGCCCAGGTAGCAAAGAACTACAAAAAGACCTATGTCGATATCCTTATTGCCCTGGGACTTACGCTGCTTATCGTAGCTATAAGTTTCGGAATCGGACAATTAGTACCGCAGCACTATTTCGAGCCTGTAGTTATATTGAGCATCACCACTTTGGCAATCATTGCTTCATTATTTCCTAAGGTAAGGAATCTGAAAAATACTTTCCAAGTAGGCATGTATCTGATACTCATTTTCTCGTTAGCTGTTGCCAGTCTCGGAAAATTTAGCAAACTATTAAATGGTTCGGTGGATATTTTCTATTATGTGGCATGGGCTATTTTCATGAGTTTCTTTATACATGTTGCTCTGTCTGCTATTTTCCGCGTGGATGCAGACTCTACAATAACCATAACCACAGCCTTCTCAATGTCTCCGCCCTTTGTACCGGTTGTAGCTTCTGCTCTGAAAAATAAATATGTTATTGTCTCTGGTCTGTTAGTAGGCATATTAGGTTATGCCATTGGCAATTACCTGGGAGTCCTGGTAGCCTATAGCCTGAAGTGATACAAAACAACTTTAAATAAACCATATAATTAATTGGTTATTAAACTTATACACTAAGAAAATAATAAGAAATTTAACAATTCACAGCCACTTTTATACTCTCAGAGAAAATAATCCAATCCATTAAGTATGAGCAAGAGAAAGAAGAAACATAAAACAGAGAAAAATAAAAAGCAAAGCTCAGAAAAACAATCAGAGATCTCAAGCATATTTTTAACACCAAAAAGTTATGCTCTGTTCGGTGGCGTGCCAATAGAGCGTGGGGCTCTTGAACAGATGGAAAACGCAATGTCATTGCCTGTTACCCTTGCCGGTGCTTTGATGCCAGATGCACACGAAGGATATGGCCTTCCAATAGGTGGTGTTATAGCCACAGACAATGTTGTGATACCTTATGCTGTTGGCATGGACATTGGCTGCCGCATGACCTTGAGCATTTTCCAGACAGAACCTGATTTTCTGGGAAGATACTGGGACATGCTCAAAAGAATTCTTATCGAAAACACACGTTTTGGGACAGACGAATTCGAAGACCATCCAAACGACCCAGTACTGGAGAGAAGCGAATTTCAAGAAATCAAATTTTTACGAAAGCATCATCAAACAGCTGTGCGTCAATTCGGTACATCTGGTCGTGGTAATCACTTTGTGGAATTTGGTGAGGTTACAATAACCATGGATAACAATCCTTTGGGAATAAAACCAGGGAAATATCTGGGCATTTTATCACACTCTGGCTCACGGCATTTTGGTTATGAAATTGCCAAGCACTACTCGAAAATAGCAGAGGATAAACTCAACCTTCCTGCAAATGTGCGCAAGCTCTCATGGCTTGAACTTGACTCAGAGGAAGGCCAGGAATACTGGAAAGCTATGACACTGGCAGGTGATTACGCCCGCGCAAATCATCATTATATACACCAGCGACTGGCTCAAACAATTGGCATTCAACCTATTAATATAATAGAAAATCATCACAATTTTGCATGGAAAGAAGTTTGGAACGGGCGAGAAGTAATTACCCACCGCAAAGGTGCGACCCCGGCACATCAAAGCGCTATTGGAATAATCCCTGGCGATATGGTCTCACCAGCATATATCATCCAAGGCAAAGGAAACGAGCGGTCTCTTAATTCTGCATCCCATGGAGCAGGCCGGGCAATGTCACGCAACCAAGCCAGAAAAACTTTCACACGCCAGGACCTGGAAAAAGTCCTCAAACAAGCCAGAGTCGAGCTCTTAGGCGGCGGATTGGATGAAGCTCCAATGGCATACAAGGATATAAATCAGGTCATTAATGCACAACAAGAGCTCATTGACATCATTGGAAAATTCCAGCCTCGCATCGTCAGAATGGAATAAGCTTGCTGGCTCCGACTCTCTTTTCCACAGAACTTTTAGGCTCGCTCCAGTTTGTTGAAAAATTTTGCTTTCATTCCCTGGTAAATCATTATAGCTGAAATAATTATCAAGCTTGGAAAACTCAGTGCAAAGGTCCACATCGAGAGTACTGGATTAACGTTCGATCTGAGACCCCTTAACCACAACCAGAAACTACCTGCAACACCAGCATTTACCCACTCCTTTGGCGCTGCCTCCATGACGAATACAAAACCAAAATATTGCACACTTATTGCCAGTAATAAAAACAGAGCAAACAGCCTCTGCGTTCTTCTGCTCTGCGTCAGATCACCACGAATTTTGTAAATCAAAGCTATCCCAAGGAAAATAACACTAGTTGGGGAAATGGCAATGGGAACTTGGCATCACCAAACATATCTGGGTTTATCAATAACATAGAGATACCAAAAGAGCCAAATAATGAAAAATCTTTAAGTAGGTTCAACATTATGCCCCAATTATCGCGGCTGACATTAAACTTAAAATAACGACGAGAATCCAAGAAAAAACCTCTGGCAAAATGTAAAATTGAACCCAGTAAGAGCAAAACAAGTGCAATGTTATACGAACTAATAATTGTCCATATTTCCAAGCTTTTAGCTACCTGTGATGTAAGAAGAGCTTGTTCTTCCATATCCATGTATTTTAATGATTTATAAAGATCCAACTATATTAATTCTGAATATCAAACAGCCCAAAACACTATGCTATGGCTCAGTCAAAATTAATCTGAGCACCAACGCCACCTGGTATGTAATGCTCTCCAAATCTATTCTTTATCATATCAGTAGCCAGCTGTCCAGTGCAATGTGTAGGCGTAATATACTGGGTATCAAAATGGTCTAAGGATGTCATAATCTTCTCCGCACTGTCGCGAAACAAATGAAATCCTCCTATGACATAAAAAATTTCCTTGTCTGGGAACATCTGCTTTGCCCGTTTCATAAAATTCTCTACACGTGGATGTGAGCAGCCAACAATAAGCACCAAACCCTGGCGAGTATTCAATATCAATGCATGCTCTCCTTCTGGCTGCATAACCCCAGTGCTATGTAAGTAAATATCAAAATGTTCTGGCTCACTGCCGACTACATAAACATTTGTCAGCCGCTTCATGTCTTCAATCAAGTGAGACGAAAGACTATCCGGAATTATTAGAGAAACCTCGGGATTCTCCTCGAGCACCGTATCCCACCCGCCGATATGATCCCAATGTGGATGAGAAATAAATAGCATCTGAGCATCAGACAATTTTATAC
>JALWCU010000347.1 GCA_027015275.1 Bacteroidales bacterium
TCACCTTCAAAGGTTGTACTGTAATGCCCTGGTATTTTTTAGCAGCCTCAGCCATTTTTTCGATTGCATCAGGCTTGTTTGCCTCTATGCCAATGACTGCACGGTCAACATCGAGAGCTTTCATCAGAAGGCGTGCACCGACTAGAATTTGTTCTGTTTTCTCAAGCATCAAGCGATGGTCGGATGTCAGATAAGGCTCGCATTCTACTCCATTAATTATAAGAATATCGCATTTTTTTCCTTTAGGTATGGAGAGCTTAACATGTGTGGGGAAAGTAGCACCGCCCATACCTACGATTCCAGCATCCTTTATCTTGTCAATGATTTGCTGGGGCGAAAACTGATCAATATCCGTGAGCAAGTCATCACTCGTGTCAATACCTTCTGCCCACTCATCTTCGGGGTCAGGCGTTATAACAATAGCTTTTTTCCTGTAACCAGAAGCATCGTAAATATCATCGATTTTAAAAACAGTGCCTGTTACAGAGGAATGTATATTAGCAGAGACAAATCCCTGTGCTTGTGCAATAAGCTGACCAGTCTTGACATGATCTTTGGGTCTGACCAGTATTTCGGCCGGTACACCAATATGCTGCTGCGTATGAATATAAATTTTTGCAGGGAGGGGAAACTTTTCTATTGCCAACCCTGCTGTAAGCTTATTCTCAGGCGGATGCACACCTCCTTTGGGAAACGTAAGCAGTTTATATTCTGACATTGTTTTGTTTTTTTTCGATTTAATTAATTATAAAGCAATTAAGCAGTAGGTTTTTTCTTAGGCTTGACTTTGTTACTTGGTATTGAACGCCTAACAGGGAAATTAAGTTCCCAAATGGATTCTGTCGGACATACCGAAACACATGCACGGCACAAACGACATTTAGCTGGATCAATGTACGAAAGATTATTTTCTATGGTAATTGCATCAAACTCGCAAGCTTTTTCGCAGTTGCCACAGCCAATACAACCCACTTTACAGGCTTTGGAAGTAAGTCCGGCTTTTTCTTCGCTAACACAAGCAACATAAATACGGCGACTCTTCTTACCAACAGGTCGCAACTCAATAATATCTCTTGGACAAGCCTCCACACAAGCCCCACAGGCTGTACATTTATCCTCTACAACAACAGGCAAATCTGTTACCGGATCCATGTAAATAGCATCAAACTCACAAGCAGCGACACAGTCACCATGCCCCAGACAGCCATATTGACACTCAGTATGGCCTGAGTAGAGAGCATGCTCCAATGCACAACTCGATGGTCCATCGTATTCATTGGTAAGAGGACGGAATTCTGATGAGCCAGCGCAACGGACTACAGCCAGCTCTTTCTCATGCTCCACAACTTCAACGCCGAGGATCTGAGCTATCTCAGCCATAACGTCATTTCCTCCTACTGGACAAAAATAGCCGTCCAGAGAGTCAGCCATAGCAACAGCTTCGGCAAATTGACGGCAGCCTGGATAACCACAAGCTCCACAATTACCACCAGGCAACACTTCCTCTATCTCGTCAATCCTTGGGTCTTCGTCAACTTTGAACTTTTCGGCGATATAGTACAATATCAAACCCGAAGAAATTCCTATTACTGCCAGAACGACTACTGCAACAACAATTGGATTCATCGCTATCCTTTTAAAGTGGTTTTATTTTGAACTGAAAATTTTTCTCAAATACCTTACGAAGCAAATAAATAATAAAATAATACGGTGCCAGGCTGGCTATTGCTGCCAGGCCGGCAATACCATCATTACCAGTAAGAATGCGAACGATTACCAGCACTGTTATCATAACAAAAAAAGGCACAATATACATAATCAAAAGAGCCTGAGGTCCACGTTTCTCTTCCAATTCAAGGTGAACTTTATCTCCGGGCTTGAGCTCCATGCCCTCTGGCTTGTCCACCTCGATGACCCGACCTTTAGGCGCTGGGCACACACCCTTGAGAGCGCAAGTCGAGCAATCTTCGGTAGTAACTACCCACAATTTAACTTTGTCATTAACTGCTACAACAGTGCCCTGTTGCCCTATTACATCACACTCCATAACTTACAGTCCCACTTTTGCCATGCCAAAGTAAAAAAATTTTTTTTTATAAATTAATAAAATATATCAACCCAAATCTTGCTAATAAATAACCTGCAAGTTGGGCCTCTTGATTTTCAGATAATTAACCTGTGAAGAATCTATTTTAGTTCCTGTAATTACCAGATACTGTAGAGATGGCATAAATATAAACTCCCTGGGTATCACTTTGATTGGATTATTAGATATATCCAAATAAAGTAATTTTTTTAGTTTAAAAATCTGTGAAGGTACGCTTGAGAATTTGTTCCCAGCTATCTCAAGACTATACATGTGTTGTAAATCTGCCATATCAAATGCCAATACCTGAAGCTGATTCTGTGAGAGGTCTAATTTTTCGAGGCTTTCTAATCGTGCAAATTCATAAGGCACCCATGAAATTTTGTTACCTGAGAGACTAAGTTCTGTGAGATTCCTCAGATTCCCTATAGCAGGGGAAATATAAGAAATATTATTATTGTCAGCCCTGAGTACTTGCAAATTCTGTAACTGACCTAATTCGTCGGGTAGGGAGTCTAAATTGTTGTCTGAAAGTATTAATATTTGTAGATGTGTGAAAGCAGTGAATGAAGTGGGTATGTGATCAATGTTCTCACCCTGGAGATCAAGGATATACACATCTTCGGGGTCGATAAAAGCCTGATCAAGACTTGTATATCTTCTAACGCGTTCGAGTTCGTCCTCAGAGAGAAGTCCTTTTGACGCTGGGCGGGATGATACAAGCCTGAAAATAAATTTATTACCAGTCCATATTAGCCGAACAATGACATTACACATTTCGGGTTTACCGCCCATAGTCAAGAAACATCTTGAGACATAAGCATTTTCGCCATGAAAATCAAAGTCCATGGCATAGGAACTTGAATCTGTCATATAAGCCCAGAAATTACCCAAACGTCGGTAGAGTAATTGTGTATTAAGCTCTATTTTAAAGATTTGTATGACTTGCTCTGGCATAATCATCAAAGTAACGTTGGGGTACTGGTTATTCTGCTTGAGCAGAGAATAAAAATAACTTTGGTAAAACAACGAATCCTTTCTAATGCCATTGATAAACAAAACCGCCTTATTGCTAGTTGTGAGCAATAGTTTAACCTGTACCATATCAGCTGTCGTTCCCTTCTTTTGGTAGAATTTAACGGTATAATTATCAAGAACATTAATCTGGATATTATTTTTCTGCTCAAAGTAATCTTTCACCAGAGCTGGAAGGTACTGTTTATTAATAGTCTTAAGAAAATCTAAAATTGGAGGCTGGACAGGAGCAGATTTTTGCTCAGTGCCAACGTTTGCGCTATTAATCAATTTGTGAGCACCTTGCTGGGATTTAAAGCACCCCACGAATAATAAGCTAATTACCAATATATTAACAAATAGTCTGCTCATTCAATTTTAGATAAATTAATTACTATATTAAAAAAATTATTCATATTAAAAAAATACATCTTTTATTGTGTAAATTATATTTTAAGAATAAGATTTTTTTTATATTGTGCGGCGCAAATCTAAGTAAAAATTAGCATTATGTACAAAATTGTAGAAAAGGAGATACTTGCTCCTAAGATTGGAAAGTTTGTCATAGAAGCGCCAGAGATTGCAAAAAGTCGTAAGCCTGGGAACTTCATCATTCTCCGCGTAGAACAGAAAGGAGAGCGAATACCGCTGACAATAGTGGATTCGGATGTATCCAAGGGCACAATTACACTTATTGTACAAGAAATTGGCGTAACTACTGGCAAGCTAATGGACAAGGAGCCGGGGGATTATCTTTTGGATGTTGTTGGTCCATTAGGGAAACCTACAGAAATCCACAAAGTAGGTACAGTCTTGGCTGTAGGTGGTGGTGTAGGTGTTGCACCTCTTTATCCTATTGCCAAAGGTTTTAAAGAAGCAGGTAACAAGGTAGTGTCTGTTATTGCTGCCAAGACCAAAGAGCTTCTCATTCTTGAGGATGACATGCGTCAGGTATCTGATGAGGTTATTGTTTATACAGACGATGGAAGTTACGGTAAGAAAGGCCTTATTACTGTGGGTATGGAAGAAGTTCTGGAAAGAGAAAACGTTGATGAATCAATTATTATTGGTCCGGCAATAATGATGAAATTTGCTGCTTTATTGACAAAGAAATATAACGTAAAGACAATGGCCAGCCTTAACTCTTTGATGGTTGATGGCACTGGTATGTGTGGTGCATGTCGTGTTACTGTTGGTGGACGCACTGTGTTCACATGTGTTGATGGTCCTGAATTTGATGCCCACCAGGTTGATTTTGATGAGCTTCTGACCCGTCTGACTCACTACAAAGACCAGGAGGTCAAAGCATACGAAGAATTTATGCGTACACGCAAAAGCCATGCTGTTTCTTAAATCATTTATAAAAACAAGAAAACCATGAAAGACTTAGAATATTACAAAAAAGAAAGAAGTGCACCTTGGCGTGCAGAACTTCGCAAACAAATCAAAGCAAAAGAGAGGACTCTCAAGCCACGTACTGAAATGATTGAGCAAGAGCCTCTGGAGAGAATAAAGAACTTCGCTGAAGTTAACCAGGGCCTGACACCTGAGATGGCAATAGCCGAAGCACAGCGCTGTCTGGACTGTCCAGATCCAACATGTGTTGACGGCTGCCCTGTTAATATCAATATTCCTAAGTTTGTTAAGAAAATAGAGAGCAATGATTTCGAAGGTGCTATTCAAGTAATTAAAGAATCTAACACACTACCAGCAGTCTGTGGCCGTGTATGTCCACAGGAACAGCAGTGTGAAGCTAACTGCTTTTACAATGTAAAGTTGCAAAAGCCACCAATTGCTATTGGTTATCTGGAGCGTTTTGCCGCTGACTATGAGCGTAATAATGGACTGGGTTCTACACCAGAGATAGAGAAACGCAATGGCATTAAGGTTGCCTCTGTTGGTTCTGGTCCTTCTGCTCTTGCCTGGTCTGCTGATATGGCGCGTAAGGGATATGACGTTACGGTATTTGAGGCATTGCATGAGATAGGCGGCGTCTTGAAGTATGGTATTCCAGAGTTCCGTCTTCCAAACGACATTATTGATTATGAGATAGAAACATTACGTAAGATGGGCGTCAAATTTGTAACGAACTTTGTCGTAGGACGTACTGCTACATTTGATGATCTGCGGGCACAAGGATTTAAAGCATTCTTTATAGGCTCAGGAGCTGGTTTACCACGTTTTATGGGTCTGCCTGGTGAAAATAGCATTAATATTCTCTCTGCCAATGAATTTTTGACGCGTGTTAACTTGATGAAAGGTTTCCGTGATGATTATGATACGCCAATTCCACATGGCAAGAATGTAGTTGTTGTTGGTGGTGGTAACACTGCTATGGACTCGGTACGTACAGCAAAGCGTCTGGGTGCTGAGCATGCTTATATTGTTTATCGTCGTTCAAAGGAAGAAATGCCTGCACGTGTGGAGGAAGTTAAGCATGCTGAGCAGGAAGGTATAGAATTCATTTTCCTGGCTAATCCACGTGAATATATTGCAGATGAGAAAGGTCATGTCAAGAAAGTAGTACTGGATAAGATGGAGCTTGGTGAACCTGATGAGAGTGGACGTCGTCGTCCTATTCCCACAGGTGAGACTTTTGAGCTTGAGGCTGACGTTGTAATTGTTGCTATTGGTCTGTCTCCAAATCCATTAGTACCTCATGTAGTTCCTGGTCTGAAGACTAGTAAATGGGGAACAATCATTGTTGACGACGACATGCACACAAGCGTTGAAGATATGTTTGCTGGTGGTGATATTATCCGTGGGGGTGCTACTGTTATCTTGGCTATGGGTGACGGACGCCGTGCAGCTGCTGGCATGCACAAATATCTGAAGGCTAAATATCCTGAGAAATTTGAGGCATAATTAGCTGAGTGCAAAACAAATATTTGTTTTTTTCAAAAGAGCCAGAAATTGATCTGGCTCTTTTTTATACTTGGATCAAGTGGTGAAGAAACGAATTTAGAACAAAATAAATATAATATACGCATTTTTTGAGCACGCCTATGATATTCAATTTTTATTTCAACATAGTCCGGTTCTACACATAGCTACAAATACATCAGACTCGCAGGGTTTATATATCTTCAGAATATTTAATGAATAATGTAAATGGTAGTAGAATAAAGCATTAACAGGTGTTTTTGTATACAAGCTTTGATTGCCACTCGGGAAAACTTTATTTTATCAATAAAACTGATAATTTAATCAAAAAGAAGTTATGTTAACATAATTTTTATCTTATTTAATGCCGCTTACTTATAATGTCGAGTAAATGAAGCATCTGATTTCATACATACATTTCGATAATAAGTTGAATATCAAACAATTAAGAGATTTTCAAGAAAGCCTTGTTTATAAGGTTTTCGACGGTCAGCCCATTAACAAATCTGTTACATTTCCCACCATACAGTTTAAGCTTTTTGAGAAAAATCTTTTCGTGGTTGCATTTGATGATTATGGTTTGATGTTCATAGACAAAATTATTAATAGAGATCTGTCTTCTGTGTCTGTTGATGTCATCAACCAGGAGCTCAAAATAAAAAAGGTTTATGTAAAAAACTATGAGCCGGCATTTTTAGGCACATTACTTGAGTATCGCATAGACAATTATATACCATTTCACTCGGCTTCTTATGTGAACTTCCGCTCTCTGGACCCACATAAAGAGCAGCAAAAAACTTATTTCAGGCGGTTTGTGAAACGCCATCTTGGGCAATTCATGCGCATGGCCGGTATGAGTAAAGACGAATTCAATGAAAAGCTTATACTAGAGATCAAAGAGATAGAAGAGAAGCCAACCAGACTTTTATATAACATGATGCTCAAACCTTTTAGTGTAACATGCAGAGTAAACATTATGTTACCCAGTTACGTCGGCATAGGTAGACTCAATAAATTCGGTTTCGGCAATATAACACTAACTGACTAATAACCTTTGGCGTGTCATTAAATATTTAGGTGCTAAATTCCTCATTTTCTGTAAAGAGGCGCGGCGCATATTATAGCCTTTTTTCTCCAGGGCATGGACAACGTCTAAATGTAAATCCAGGTCTGGGTCTGTGATATATTGGATGTAAAGGAACTGCGGGTCTGTCGAGACTACCCAATGGACTTTCCTACCTTGATATTTTCCTGTATCTAATTTAGAGTCAAGTGTTAGCATAGCATCATTTTTTTGTAGTTTCCTGTTGTTTGCTGTGCTTATGCAGTCGGCGCACCATACCAAATCCGTGACTGGCTGCTTTGCCAAGACTAATATTTTCAGGTAAAAAAACATTTGTGCTAAAGTCAATATCAAAAGCTGAGAAAAGTCCGCCACGAAAGTTTATTACTTTTTTGTTAACAATGTCTTTAATCATAACCTTTATTTTACAGTCTTCGGGTATTCGCCAATCAATACCCTTGGCAAACGAGAGGATATTAGCAACGAGAATTTGTTCT
>JALWCU010000348.1 GCA_027015275.1 Bacteroidales bacterium
CGGCGAAGCCATCTCCTGGACGGTGGAGGAGACCGCTTCGGCGGTCTACGACCGCCTCGCGGTGACATAAAGGGAAGGAACTGCGTAACTCCTAAGGAAATTGTGGTCGTGGTTGTTGTGGAAGTTGTGGGTGTTGTGGTTGTGGTGGACACAGGGGGCGGTGGTGGCGAATCCCCGCTTCCAAAGTTCGGGCAGTTGTTTTCCGGGTGGTTTTCGCACCCCCATTCATAAACATTATTGTTAGTGTCGCACCTGTCTGTGCATCTCAGCCACCCGCTGTCACACACTGTTGGGCTTGTGGTCACGCAGTCGCCCACATTGTAGTGCTCCCCGCTCAGGTCAACACAGTAGTGGCAGGTGTCACTGTCGCCGTTCTGGGTGTGGCAGTAACTCGTTGCATCTCCGCCAGGCGGGTCATCACAGTAGGCGTATTCTTGATCAGTACTACCCTGTCCATTGTAACAGCACACCCGTTCCCCGTTGCACCCCCCGCTCATGCACTCGAGGTCATTACTATTGCATCCAATACTCTGAGTGCAAACCTGCCCGTGGCCCGGCCGGTCCGGCTCGCACCCAGACAAAGTGCAATGATAACCAGCATCACAAAGGCTGTCATCAGGCGTGTGGGTGCATCCTGAACTGGTGCATGTGTCAACAGTGCAGGCAACACCATCATCACAGTAACTATCTTTTGGCGTATGTTTGCACACAGTGCCACAACCACTTGTTCTGGCAACACATGTGTCAACAGTGCAGGCAACACCATCACGGCAGTCAGAATTATGCCAGCAGTCATACTGGCAACACGATAGTTTGCATGTGCCTGAGCAACAGTGATAAGTATCATAATATATGCCATGCCAGCAACTGCGGGGGCTGCTAACATCAAAGCATGTTCTTGGGTATTGGCAACAGCCAGCATGAACCACTTTCACAAATTTAACCAGAGCCCATGAAACGGCAACCACAAGAACCATGAGTACAAGCAACCGGGCAATTTCTTTTTTCATCCCCCCACCTGAACTTTATTTGGTGGGAGAACTATAAAAATGTAAAATGACATCATGGTGCAATGTGCTGAATGGGAGCATCAGTTTGGGAACTAATTATCCAATCAAGTGATTCTGTAAAAGGCAGCATCAAGGGGTCCCAGCCGTATTGAAGAACAGGACTATTTGTTGTGTAACTGTGGATATCCACACCTGCAACATCGCCATCTTTTGGCCATCGGTAGATGTATCCGGAAGCAAAAAAGGTGTGGGAAACCGCACCTTTCATTTTGAAGTTGAGTATTTTCTCATTCTGCTGATAGATTATCCTTGAAAAGTTTATATCGGCAGGATATCCAAAATTGCTTCTGTGTGGCTCAACATCACTCCAGGTGTCAAACTGCCCCCGCCATTTGCCCAATTTTTCCTCATAATGCCCCTCTGCAATCATTTCGTAGAGCTTGGGCAGGAAGTCCGGCCATTTTGATTTGTCCGTGTAATACGGATAAGGCAACCGCACGCTGGCATCAAACACAAGGTCGTATTCCCCCGAATCCAGCAACTCCTGCATGAATGGCTTTGCCTTTTTCTCGTCAGCATCCAGCAGAACAAACAAACTGCCTGCCGGCGCTTTGCCAATATAAGGCGCCAGAGATTCGGCATCTCCAGCAAATATGCCCGGGGCTTTCATCTGTTCAGGGGATTTGCCCGGGAAAACGCCCACATCTTTCAGGCTGGAAACCGGAATCCTGTAAGTGCCGTAACCATCAGTGTGGTTGTCTACTGAATCATCAAAAAACCCGTCCAGCAGAGAGTAGGCATAGCCAACATCCATGCTCAACAAATCCATCAGCACAACATGGTCTTCGCCATGGCTTTCCACACCCTCTTCTGGAGCATTTGGCAGGTAAACCGGTGATTTTTCATAACCAAGCAGTTCTTTTGTGGCATTGAATTCCATCAACTGCAGTAAAGTCCTGCTAAACAATGGCGTTTTATTGGGGCGATTAAATGCAAAAATCCCCCCATTGTACCTGTTGAATTCCTCAGGATGCTCGGCTATCCACGCATAAGAGCCGAATATCTGGTCAAGGGTCATGTTGTGGTTTTTCAGGGTTTTTGTAGTAGAACCAAGTATTGCTTCAAGATCTGAACTATCCATCATTGGGTCAAGTCTAACCACATTTTTTCTCCAACCGCCAATAAGGGTTTTAACATATTCAGACGATGCTCCTGAATAATAAACAGGTTCTACAAGATGAGTGACAGCCAGCCCTTCTGCGTATTTGTAGAAATCAGGTTGTTCAAGCCTCAAATAGTTGAGCGCTGTTCCCCCATTTTTGTAGTAGTTTCGCGGCACTATAATTGCATTGTCTATCTGTAATGGAATAACAGGAGAAGTCCTGCCAGCAGAATATGTGTTGTTCAGCACCACATG
>JALWCU010000349.1 GCA_027015275.1 Bacteroidales bacterium
AATTTAACAAAAACATAACAAAACCACAGATTTATGAAAGAACAAAAACAAATCAAAAAAGAACATTTTGCTAACCTATTAATAGTCGCTTATGCTGACGGCAAGCTTGCCAAAGAGGAAGTTAACTTACTGGCACAAAGAGCCATAGACTATGGACTAAGCGAGGAAGAAATCCAGCAACTGGTTGACAACCTTGATCAACTCAAGTTCGAAATTCCTTATAATCAGGAAGAAAAAGAGCAACAGCTGACTAATGCTATTTATATGTCGCTAATTGACGGAGAAATAGCACAACAGGAATATAAAATTTGTTTGCATCTGGCTCAACGCTTGGGACTTGACCAGAAATATCTCGATAATCTCATTGAACTGGTCAAAGAGCTTTGGAAAAATGAGCAAAAATCTTCTTAGCCCATCAAATTCGAACAGGCAAGAAACTTTACAATTTCTATTGCCGCATTATTGAGTCGCTCAATAGCTTTTGAGATTTGCCATTTTGATTTATCTCGCACTTGCACTAAGTTGGATACAGCACGAATCTCAAAAAACCGCAATGACTCCCGCAGCATTACATAAAAAAATGCAGCTCCTTCCATGCTCTCTACTTGCGGAGCGAAAAGCTCGATGCGCTGGCGAATCTGCTGCTCATTACCGCTGACATTATTAACGCTTATGCCACGGACTCTATCGTGGTCCACATAATTGTCCATTATTTCTATCTCATTGTAATTTATGAGCTTACCATCATAAAAAGGCTCTTGCCCTGATGCAGTCAAGCCCAGCTCAAAAATTGTCCTGAACACATTATTATCCATAGCACCCAGGTCTCCGAACTGCTCCTCGGTAATATTAACCACCTCAGTCAGATCAATACCACTGTCAGGATATGCTCCACACAAACCAAAATTAAGTGCTATGTCATACTTTGTATTGTTTATTGCCCGCATCAAGTTATATGTCGTTCCCACCATTCCAACCCCAGTTATAAGCAAATGAATCTGAGCTTGTCCTTTTTCAAAAATAAGAACATCACCCTGCCATTGCTGGCTTTCAGACCAATCAATCAAAGGTTGTATTTCCTTCTGGGTTGCCGAAGTAATCAAAATTTTCATAAGTTTGTATTCTAAAGATTTTGGTTAAAAATAACGAAAAATGAACAAAACACCACTTATAGCGCCTTCATTTCTTTCAGCAGATTTCCTACATCTTGGCGAGCAAATAGAGATGATGAACAACAGTGAAGCAGACTGGTTTCACATGGACATAATGGACGGTATGTTTGTACCTAATATCAGCTTTGGTTTTCCCATTCTCAAGCAGATAAAAACAGTGGCTCGCAAGCCGCTGGACGTGCATCTGATGATAGCCGATCCAGACCGTTATCTTGAGCGTTTTGCTGCCAGTGGAGCAGATATTCTCACCGTTCATTACGAGGCATGCACACATCTGCATCGCACAGTGTCCACTATCCGTCAGCTGGGCATGAAAGCCGGCGTGTCAATAAATCCGCATATTGCCGTGGAATTGCTTCAGGATATTCTACCTTTTGTGGACCTTGTGCTTGTGATGTCGGTAAATCCAGGCTTTGGCGGTCAGAAGTTTATAGAGCATAGCCTGACCAAAATAAAACGTCTTGCACACATGCGCAGTGTAATGGGGCTGGACTTTCTCATCGAAGTGGACGGCGGCGTGGGTCTGCACAACGCCCGCTCCCTGACAGAAGCGGGCGTTGACGTGCTGGTAGCAGGTAGTGCCATCTTTGGCACAGCAGACCCTGCCACCACAGTAGCAGAAATAAAGCAAATAGCAAGTCTGTAGAAATCCCCTGTGCCTTCATCTCTGCTCCCAAAAGCCAAGCTAAAAAATGCAGAATGACAAAGGCACTAAAGACATGGCTACTTATCCTTTATACATCTAATTGACATGCCATCTTTGCGGTAGCTGTTTGCTTTGTAGATATTCGGGTAATTATACAAGATCCTGACAAAGACCGCATGATAATCACCGTAAGGCGTTGATGTCCACCAATTACCCTCCATACCTAAGTAATCATAAACTCCGTTATAGTCCTTAATACCAGCAGGTAGTGCTCTGAAATGGTACTCGTCAGTAGCACCATTATTGGGATATTTCCAATGGGTTGTACCTTTTTCTTTGAGCTTCCCACCTGCCTGGCTTGCACCACCCAAGTAGTCTATTAGCTCCTCGAAATCTTCTTTTGTAGGAACGTGCCATCCGTCAGGACAGACATTACCTGAGTTTACGACATACCAATTATACAGATAGCCATAATCAGGCAACTCTGAGCTATCACACTCAGGCAAAGTATATGCTGGAGTCTTTGTCTCTGACCAGAGGGAATCATCAAGAACCATAGGAATAGTATCGCCGTTGTCCAAGATTGTGTTTCTGAGGTTCT
>JALWCU010000350.1 GCA_027015275.1 Bacteroidales bacterium
TTTGGACTTGTGAAAATCTTAACAAATTCTGGAATTAAAGCAGCAGCTAATGTGCCTACAGAGAAGATAGTAGCGAGCAACCACCATAGTTTGTCTCCATATTTAGCAGGGTTAACAATCCAATAGCTTACGCCATAGCTCAGTATAATCGACAGAATAGAGCTTGTCCAGACAAGTGATGTGAGTGGTTTTTCGAAATCGAGCTCGTCTTTGTCTTTGTACTTGATGTTGCTTACCCAGTTGTTTATATAAAAAGCAAGTACTGAGCTGATAACCATCATAATACGCATAATAAATATCCATACGAGCATGTTAACGCGGTATTCTGGTTTTACAGCCAGAACAATGAATGTGATCAAAGCAACACCAGTAACGCCGTAAGTCTCGAAGCCGTCGGCAGTAGGACCGACGCTGTCGCCAGCATTATCGCCAGTACAGTCAGCTATAACACCAGGGTTACGTGGGTCATCTTCTCCAATTTTGAAGACAATTTTCATCAGGTCTGCTGCGATGTCTGCTATTTTTGTGAAAATACCACCAGCAATACGCAGTGCGCTGGCACCGAGTGATTCACCAATAGCAAAGCCAATGAAGCTATATCCTGCCAGATTACCAGGAACAAAAAGTAAAATAATGAGCATCATTGTAAGCTCTACGCTGACTAGCATCACACCAATACTCATCCCTGCATTCAGAGGAATATGCAGTAAATCCAGAGGACGTCTTCTCAGGGATGCAAAAGCCATACGGCTATTTGCCAGTGTGTTCATTCTGATACCAAACCATGCAACACTGTATGAACCCAGAATACCAATGACTGTCCAGCTTGCGATTGTTACGACACCACCGAAATGTACACCTTTGAGATAGCCAAAATAGAAACCAATTACAACAAGGATAAACAGGAATAAATAACCCAGAAATTTACCTTGCTGCTTTAGATAAGTTTTGCAAGTTCCGTAAATTACTTGTCCAACTTCCAGCATTGACTTGTGAGCAGTAACCTTCTTAACTCTCTGATACTGCCAGAAACCAAATGCTAAGCCTAAAAAAGTGAAAATAAATCCCCAAATCAGCAAAGGATTGCTTCTAACGCCGTCGGGGATAACCAGATCCGCTTCACTTGCAAAAGTGAGGGCAGGCAATAGTAAAAGCCCTAAAATAGCACCAATAGCCTTCTTCATTGTTTTGTTTATTTTTATGGGTTTTAGCCGCACAAAAATAATGTTTTATAACAAATTAACCTAATTCAAATTGATTGAATTATAACCGTTTAATAACATGCTGTTTGTTTTTATTCCCAAAAACGTTACTTTTACCTTGCTGAAGAAGTTGGTGATACTTACGGATTACCTTTTGATTTCTAGGCAAATAAATTCAGCGCTATGATATTTTTTAGATTTTATTGTCTCTCAAGGTCAAATAAACATGCCTAAAGTGTTTCATGCCAGCCGTTTTATTTTTACCTTATCTGTTATTATAGGTTTGTCTGGATTCATGCCCTCTAGGAGAACAAGCCCTGGATTTTTCCCTGGTTTGATAGAGCCAAAAATGTGGTCAATGTTCAATGCACGTGCACCATTGATAGTTGCCCACTGTAATAATTCGTTGAAATCGACTTCGAAATGTTCCTGAAGTATCTGCATTTCACGTAAAATGCTCAGACTCGTATTACTGGCATAGCTATCAGTGCCAAGGCATATTTGGCAGTTCATTTTTTGAAACCACGGTATGTGTGGCAGCCGGTTTTCGATATAAAGATTAGACCCAGGGCACATTGTCCAATAAAGTCGTGAGTGCATGCTCTGTGCGAATATTATGTCTTTAGGTCGTGTGTATGTGTTGTGAACAAGAAGCAGGTTGTGTGAATCACGGAAAAATGGCAGGAACCATTCCAGTGAAGAGCTACCTGTTGGTATCCAGGTCTGGGGATGTAATGTTTTATGGAATATATCGTATAGAGCGCCACGTCCATACATGAACATATCCAGCTCGCTCTCTGTTTCCTGGTTGTGAATAGATATTGGTAGGCGGCGTACGAAAGCTTCTTGTGCTATAAGTTTAAGTAGCTCGGGATCAACGGAATATGGAGCATGTGGACTAACAGAGCCCTGATTGTCAAAGGCAGCCAGGTAAGCTTTGCCATGGCGAAAATCTGTCTCTGGGCTATTTATTTCGCTGATAGCCTCATAAAGTTCAATAAATGAGTGATAGTAAATTTTTGAATGTTTTTTTACACCTTTTGTAATAAGAGTATTCGTCTGATCACCAACTGCCGCTGTACCCAAGTCATACATCTCTCTGTCTGCCTGAATTATTGCATTCAGATCAGCACGGACATTTTGTTTTATCTGTACAATGGATTTAATGAAACCAGGGAGACCTTGATACGGTTTTATAAGTCCTTTGACATAAGAATATTCCAGGTGATTATGTGTGTTTACAAATCCTGGTGTGATAATGCCTTCGTAATATTCAACGTCCGCAGAGCGTTGATTTTTGCTCTGAGCCTGTATATCAATTATTTCGCCGCTATCGTTTACTATGATAATGCCGTGACTGATAGGTTGTCCTTCGACGGGCATGATTAGATCTGCACTTATTTTTCTCATTGTAGAATGTTTGATGTTGAGGAAGCAAAGGTATTGAGTTTGTTAGTTTTTTGATTGCGTTTTGAATAGTTTTTTATTTTTTTAAAAGGAGAGATAATCTTATTACATTTGTCTTTGAGTAAAATTTTTTTGCCATGGCAGCACCGAAAAAGAACCTTAGAATAATAAATGCTTACATTGTTTCTGCTATAAGTATTACACTGGTACTCATCTTGATAGGCGTGTTGATGTTATTGGTTTTTAATGTCAAGCACCTTGTACGTACTGCGCGCCAGAGTATCCAGCTGACTATCCTGGTTAATCCTAATATTAATGAATCAAAGATTTTACTTTTTCAAAAGCAGCTTGATGCTCAGCCTTTTACCAATTATACCGAATATATTTCCAGGCAGCAGGCTCTCGAGGAAATGAAGGAATATATCGGCAATGACATTGTAGATTTGCTTGATTATAACCCACTTCCCCCTGTGATAAACCTATATCTCAAGCCACGTTACACTTCTTATGATGAGCTTCAGACAATAACCAACCGTCTTCTTGCCTATGATATTGTGGATGATGTTTTTTATAACAAAAATTTGATATATCAGCTTAATGATAATATTAATCTGGCCAGCTCAGTGCTTGGAGTCATTGCTTTTTTGTTGTTTATAATAGCTTTGGCTTTGATTAACAATACTATACGGCTATTGATTAATTCCAAGCGCCAGGAAATTAAGACAATGCAGTTGGTGGGCGCATCGGACTGGTTTATTATGAAACCTTTTGTGTATAATTCTATGTTACAAGGATTTATCGCAGGCCTGTTGGCTGTTTTGGTTTTGATTCTTTCTATTTTGTTTATTCAGGCACATACGACAGTACCTTTTAAGGTGTATAATTTGGAAATAACCATGGCTGTAGTTATTCTCTCTGGTATTCTCATAACAGCGCTGGCTACTTTTCTGGCAGTCAAGCGTTTTCTCTGGGCAAAAGATAGTGTTATCTGGTCTTAAACCATAAAAATTTTAAGTCATGAGTGTTTTGTTAGAATATGCTATTTTCCCCACGGATAAGGGGGAGAGCGTCAGTAAGTATGTTAGCCGTGTTATTGATATGATTCGGTCGAGCGGCTATCCCTACAAGTTTACTGCAATGGGCACCATTGTCGAAGCTCCAACGGTTCGTGAGGCTCTTGAGATTGTAGCAAAGTCCTATGACCTGCTCGAAGGAGATTGCAACAGGGTTTATTCTTCGATAAAGCTCGATATTCGCAAAGGTCAGGACAATCGTCTGGAACGGAAAATCAAATCAGTCGAAGACAAGATTGGCAAGGTTAATGACTGATATTAATTAATGCCTTAAAAAATAGTGTGTTAATGGCTAAAATCAAGACTCGGTACGTTTGTCAGAATTGTGGAGCAGTTTTCCCAAAATGGTATGGACGTTGTCCTGAGTGTGGAGCTTGGAATAGTTTGGTCGAAGAAGTTGTCGAAGAACGCACAGGCACAGGACAAGAGAGCAAGAGTTTTACTCTTAGGACCAAGCCGCCGCAGCTCTTGAGCGAGATTAAATCACTCAAGAGCAAACGCCTGAAAACAGGCGTCTCAGAACTCGATAGAGTTCTGGGCGGCGGCTTTGTGCCTGGCTCTATCGTGCTGCTGGGCGGCGAACCTGGCATAGGCAAATCTACTTTGGCCTTGCAGCTGGCTTTCCTATCAGATATGAAAGTGCTGTATATCTCTGGTGAAGAGAGCCTTGAGCAAATCAAATTGCGGGCTTTGCGACTCGGAGTGCAGGAGAGCGACAAAGTAACTTTTCTGCCCGAGGTCATTCTCGAGAACATCCTTGCTACAGTGGAACAAACATATCCAGATCTGGTTATTGTCGATTCCATTCAGACCACACAGACAGACAAACTGGAATCTTCGCCAGGCACTGTTACACAAATAAGGGAATGCACAACGCAAATACAGCGCTTTGCCAAGAAGCATGCTATTACATTCATGCTCATCGGCCACATAACAAAGGAAGGACATATTGCAGGTCCCAAGGTACTTGAGCATATCGTGGATACTGTCTTGCAGTTCGAAGGTGATAGAAACTATTTTTACCGTATCCTGCGTTCTGTGAAAAACCGTTTTGGCTCTACTTCTGAGCTGGGTATTTTCGAAATGAACGATAAGGGGCTCAGCCCAGTAAAAAATCCTTCACAAATTTTAATGTCTCCGTCCTCAGATGCTGTCAGCGGTGTGAGCATTTCGGCAAGTATCGAGGGACTTCGACCATTTATGATAGAAGTACAGGCTCTTGCGAGCACAGCAGTTTATGGTACACCGCAGCGTTCGGCCATTGGCTTTGATGTGCGTCGTATGAACATGCTTATAGCAGTGGCTGAGAAACGCCTGGGAATGCGCCTGGGAAATAAAGATGTTTTTCTCAACATTGCTGGTGGCATAAAAGTCGATGACCCGGGCATTGATCTGTCTGTTGTTTCAAGCATAATCTCTTCTGACCAGGATGTTGCTATTCCCAAAAAAGTGTGTTTTGCTGCCGAGGTAGGTTTAACTGGCGAAATACGACCTGTGCAACGCTTGGACCAACGTATAAAAGAAGCGGAAAAACTGGGCTTTGAAATGATTTTTGTCTCATCCTTTGCCCGTTTTTCTTACAAACCCAAGAAAATCAAGATTGTCAAACTTGCCAATGTCTCACAGCTCTATGCTTATTTAATGAAAATGCGATGAAGATTTCAATAATTACGTTGACGAAAAACAATTGCCAGACACTTGAGCGTGCAATTCTTTCGCTCACGGATCAGACCTACAAAGATTATGAACACATAATCGTGGATGCCCAGTCTACAGATTGTACGCAGCAGATTATAAACAAATACAGTCGTTTTATTCACACTGTTCTTCAGGACTCGGGTCAAGGTATTTATGCAGCTTTGAACATGGGCATTCGTGCTGCTACGGGTCAAGCAGTAGGTCTGCTACATGCAGACGATTTTTTTGCAGACCAGAAAATTCTGGAAGATGTGGCAGCCCTGTTTGACCAGGGCGCTGACATTGTTTATGGCGACGTTCTGTATGTGTTGCCAAATGGGAAAATATGGCGCTTCTGGCACAGCGGTCAATTTAATCAGCGTAAATTGCGCTTTGGTTGGATGCCGCCGCATACAACGATGTTTGTGCGCCGTGAGTTGTTCGACAAATTTGGCTATTATAGAACCGATATGCGGATTGCAGCTGACTTTGATATGGTGCTAAGGCTCTTGGCAAAGGACTTGAAAGTAAGCTACTTGCCACGTGTAATAACTGTTATGAATGCTGGGGGCGAGAGCAATCGCAGTCTTGGTAATATTATCCAGAAAATGAAGGAAGATCGCCGTGCTGCCAGGGATAATGGCTTTAATGGCTTGATCACTGTGCTTTTCAAAAATTTGCGTAAAGTCGGTCAGTTGCGAAGCTTAGGAAATTTTTTTAGTAAAAAATGAATAGTGTAGCAATGGAATGCTAACCACTTATCGGCAAAGATAAATCGACAGAAGTAGCATTAAGTTCTATTTTTGCCTCGCGTAGAAAAGCGGGATAGTTTAATCCAGCACTTCACAATTTTTAGATAAAATGAAGTTAGCCGACATGCACACAAGTTGCAAAAAAAGGGTGCCCCATGGGGCACCCTTTTGAATCAGCTAATTCTGAAAAGGACTTAGGACTCAGCTTTGGATCCGCCTCCGTTTCCCAGAGCAGCGAAACCACCAATCATAGCCAAGATGCCGCTTATTGCGTCATTCCACAGATTTGCAGTATGCTGTTGCAAAGAAGGAATGAATGCTGCAATGATCAGCCATACACCAACGATCAGAGAGAGCCATCCCTGCCATGGCTTTGGCTTAATCATGTACAGAGCAACGATACCAATGATGATACCTACGATTAGGTTGTCCCACATATTGCCCTTAGGACCGAACTTAAGGAATGCGGCGATGAAAATCCAAAGGCCGAGTATACCAACTGTCCAGCCTTGCCATGTTGCTTTTGTGTTATCAGCCATTGTTCCACGTTTTTTGGGTTTATTTTGTTCTGCTTTCGCAGACGTCTTAATAGAGCCAAAATATGTGCCATAAATTGTAATTATCTTGTTATTAGATGGTTATTCGTATATTTAAGAAAAAAGACTATGACGCAATGAAGATAATTGGGAAGTGTTATTTCGCATCAGATAAGTGAAAAATTTTATTTTGTTTATCACTGGTGCTTTCGAAGGTGTGAAATTTGATTTCTCAATATGTGTGTAAATAAATTTTATTGCCTAACTGGTTAATGATCAGTTTATTAAAGTAGAAGACTGTGGAATGTTTTATCCATCTTATTTCACAGTGTTTATATTTGGGCTGTTGTCTTGCTGAAAAATAATCCCGCTTATAAATAGAGAGATGAGGCTGAATGAGGCGTGAGAAGAAGTTTTTAGTTAGCTTTAGTCTAACAAGTTATGAAAAAGCCCCTGTAGATTTGCTGTGCCTACAGGGGCTAGTTAGTTTTAGATAAAAGCTATTGTTTATTTTTTTATTCCGTAATATTCATACATGCCTGTGCGGTGATTGAATTCATCGATGAGCTCGTCCCAGCGTTCTGTTTGTGAGAAGATTTTTTGCCATATAGTACGGTCGTACCAGAGTTGGTTAAGGTCTTCCAAGTCTTTTTTCTGCTGTTCTATCCAGGTATAATATTTAAGGTTGTGGATAGCTTTGTGTCCTTGGTAATTAAGTTCTTTGAGGTAATCTGTTAGTTGTCCCATGAGTGCTTTCTCAAAATCCTTAGCAGCCTGGATATATGTATATTCTCCGTTTAGCTCGCGTTGCTCATGCAGGCGTGATTGATAAAGGTCCATAGAGTCAGTAGCAACCGTAATGATAATATCCTCATCAGTAAGTTCGAAATATTTGGCTGTTTTTATAGATGAGAGCAAGTTTGCAATACTGGAAATACCGAGAAGGTGGAGCTGGTTGGCAATTTCCTGAGGTACACCCTGTTCTATGAGGAATTTAATTCCTTCGGGTTCATTGAATAGGCGCATGAGTCTAATTGTGTCTTCGTCGTCAATGGCTGTTACCACGTCGGTATTTTTGACGTTATGAATCCAAGGGACATGTTTGTCGCCAATGCCTTCTATTCTATGTCCACCAAACCCGTTCATGTAAAGTGTAGGACATTGTAGCGCTTCGGAGGCAACGACCTTGATGAATGGAAATTTTGTGCGCAAGTAATCGCCAGATGCTATTGTGCCGGCCGAGCCAGTAGCAGAGACAAAGGCGGCAAGGTTTGTATTTTCTTTCTTAAGCGAGTTAAAGACTTCCTCTATTGCAGGTCCTGTGATGGTATAATGCCATACAGCATTGCCAAATTCGTCAAACTGGTTAAAAATAACGCATTCTTTGCATGTACGGCGCAGCTCCCATACTTTATCATAGATTTCTTTAACATTTGATTCACAGCCAGGTGTGGCAATAACTTCTGCCTGAACATAATCACGTAGCCATTCAAATCTTTCGCGGCTCATTTCTTCTGGCAAGATTGCTATTGCATGCACATCCATTATTTTTGAGTCAAAAGCACCACCACGGCAATAGTTACCTGTCGAAGGCCATACAGCTTTGTGGTATGTTGGGTCGAATTGTCCTGTTACGAGGCGTGGGACAAGGCAGCCATAAGCAGCACCTACTTTGTGAGCACCTGTAGGAAACCATTTGCCTACAAGCATAATAATTCGAGCATCCACGCCCGAGAGTTCTTTAGGTATTTCGATATAATTGACTGGCCCATAGAGCCCACCTTTTTCTTTTGGCTGATTATGCCATGTTATTCTGAATAGATTAAGTGGATGTAGGTCCCATAGACCAATATTTTTTAAGTGTTCCTTGATTTGTTTTGGTACAAGTTGGTTAGGATTTTTTTGTTGTGCAAAGGTAGGAAGCAGAATCTTTTTTTCTCTGTAACGTTGCACAGCATTGTCTAAAATTTTTTGGTCCTTAACTTGATCGATAAGCTGAATCATGATATAAAGTTTTAATGTTTAATTGATTTTGTAATTTTGCAAAATAAAGAAATGTTTACAAAAATAAGAATTAAAGTTTAATGGATAGATTTTCTGGAGATATTAGTAAGGAGCAGATTAATCATTTGCCTTTGATTTCTTTCCCAGGGCAGATTTATGTCGTTGATTATCGTGAGAAGGTAAAGTTTGCTTATGAACGCCTTAAACAGGCTGATATTCTGGGATTTGACACAGAGACACGTCCATCTTTCCGTCGAGGTCAGTCTTATCCGCTTTCTCTGGTGCAGTTGTCCACCGAGAATGAGTGTTTTCTGTTTCGTATAAATTTGATTTCATTTCCTGCCAGGCTACGTGATATACTCGAAGATGAAAATATAATTAAGGTAGGCTTTGATCTGAGTTCTGATTTCCATCAGCTGCGAAGTATGGTCAAAGACATTGAGCCCAGGGGATTTGTTGATTTGCAGAAATATGCTAAAGAATTCGGACTGAAGAACATTAGTCTGAGGAAGCTGTCTGCCATTGTTCTTGGGCATAGAATATCCAAGCGTCAGCGCCTGTCTAATTGGGAACAAGAGCCTTTAACAGAGAAACAGCGGGTCTATGCTGCTACAGATGCTTGGATAACATTGAAGCTGTATCAACAGTTGAAGGAGATAGACAAATAGTGCCATAAAGTTAGCTACTATGCACCATTTATAAGTGCTGGCATTCTCTCGGCTATTAGCAGAAGAGCCATGCCCATAGCTGCACCAGATAGTACCAGATTCCAGTCATGTTGTTTGATTTTTAATTTATTCAAAAACAGCCAGTTGAATGCAAGCAGGATACTAATAACAACGATTTGTCCTGTTTCCAGTCCAATATTAAAAGCAAATAAAGGCACGACTATATGATTCTGCATTCCGAGCATGTACTTCAGATAATTAGAAAATCCGAGTCCATGTATAAGTCCAAAGAACATTGCTATAGAATATTTTATCCAGTGCAAACGCGGGTCAAAATCTTCCTTAACTTTAAATAGATTGGCCAGACCTGTGAGAAAGATTGTTACAGCTATGAGAACTTCTATTAAAGCCGAAGGCACATAAACTATGTTCAGTGTGGCCAGAGCAAGTGTGGTACTATGACCTATTGTGAAGGCTGTGGCAAGTATAAGTACTTTTTCCCATTCTCGCAGGGAATAGACAGCGGTTAGGGCAGTTATAAACATTATATGGTCAAATGCTTCGATGTTAAGTATGTGTTTTACACCAAGTTTAAAGAAAAATCCAAACATAAAAATTGAATTAATATTTTAACAAATGCCAAAAATTATTTAGATTTCAAAAAAAATCATGTTTAGTTTACTATTCATATCTATTTGGGTGATAATGTGTCATCCCATACATCTGACAGTAACAAATGTAGAGTATTTTCAGAACAAAAAGAATTTTGTTATTCAGGTAAGATTTTTCAAAGATGATCTTCAGAAGGCTATTTATTTAGATACAGGGACTAAGCCAGATTTTAGACAGGATAATAAGCAGAATAACAAATTGTTGCTGAATTACATCAAAAAGTATTTGGTCGTAAAAATAGATGGTTATAATTTAACCCAGCAGTTTGAGTTAGAAAATTTTACATTACAAGATATTACACTGTGGGCGAGAATAAAGGTTAAATACAAGCATCCGGAGATTAGAAAAGTAGAGATTACAGACAAATTGATGTTTAATCTTTATCCAGATCAGCAGAATTTATTAATTTTTGTATATAAAAATCATCAAAAAGGTCTGACTTTCAGGCGTAAACATCCATATCAGGTTTTAACGTATTAGTTATGAGAAAATTAATTTTATTAGGCGTTTTAGTAATAATGTTTTTTGAGACTTATTCCCAGGATACGCTGAAGCAGTATTTATTACCTCTGCCACCTGGGAGAGTTATTGATTTATCTATAAGTTATGATGGTACGCATTTAGCCATGACAGTTGTTAAGCAGGATAGTTTTTTTATTTATGAATATCTGCGTAATAAGCAGGGTGAGTGGTTTGATACGCGTAAAGTTTATTCTAGTATTTTTAAGTTACAGGGGCCTACTTTTAGTCCAGATAATGATCGTATTTATTTCAGTTTTAGTACAAGCGAGGGTTATGATATAGCGTACGTTGATAGAACAATGAATGGCTGGACAGAGCCAAGGTTCCTGGATACAACTATTAATAGCAAGGTTGATGAGTTTAGTCCTCAGGTTGATCCTACTGGGAAAATCTTATATTTTTCGCGCGATGAAGGGAATAATGGGGCTTGTATGCATCTGTTTTATTCGGTGTGGGAACATGGTCATTGGGCAAAAGCAAAGAGAATTGTGCAGCCGGTTAATCTTGGTTGCGAAACTTTCCCAAGAATGGAAGTAGATGGTCAAAAATTATTTTTTATTTCCAAACGTGAGAAGTATAAATCTTATGATATTTACTACACAAAGAAAATTACTCAGGATATATATACTGTCCCCCAGAGGCTTAGTTTTTCTCATCCGAGGTTTGATGAAGTATCTCCTACTTATGATCCTGTGCTCAAAGAGTTAATTTTTGTGCGTAGAGAGAAAAGGCATGATGTGCTTTACGCTGTAAAATTGGGCGCTCAATTTTTGCCGTCGCCTGTTAATATTTTGCGAGGTGAAGTTGTTGATAATGCTACAGGAAGACCTATAGTGGCTATAGTTTCGTTGCTTAATACTATAACAAATTCGCCTATTACACAGTTTGTTACCAATACGGGGCACTACCAGCTTATAATTCCTCCAGGTCAGAATTATACTCTAAAGGTTACAGCTCGGGGTTATTCTACTAAGTTTTATGATTGGAACACCAGGAAGGCTGTGGGTAATAACATTGATAATGTTGATTTTAAGCTCTTTTCTGAGATAAATCTACAACTCAATATTTATGACAAGCGGCTTTATGATAATCTGAATGCACAAATAGATGTTTTTGACAGCCTTAAACAGAAAAAATTGAATAATATTCAGATTAAACATCTGTCTAAGGGTAAGTATTTGGTAAAGTTACCAATAGGCGGATTTTATTCTTTTCATTTGTCAAAGGACAATTACAGACCTTATGCTTTTGGGCTTGATTTACGAGTACCTATACTATATGAAAATTTTGAAAAAGACATAGAGCTTAATCCTCGTCTCGAAAGGGTTGTGCTAAAGGTTGTCGATGCTAGTTCGCAAAGAGGTGTTACCACAGAGGTTGATGTTGTCAGTAAAACGACAGGTGCCCATTACAAGGCAAAGGTCAAAACCGATGCTAATGGTAATGTTGTACTTTTTTTGAAGAAGGGGGACGTGTATGAGATATCCATAACGCCTAAGGGTTATACTTTTTATTCACAGGAGCTGAACCTTGAATCAGACTCAACGCCACCAAAGCAAATAGTAGCTAATGTTAAGCCCTTGAAGAAAAACATGAGTATGCAATTTCATAACATAACCTTTGAGCTCAATTCAGCAGACTTGAAGGAGGAGGCTTATCCAGTGTTAGACCAATTAGTTAAATTTCTCAAGCAAAATCCCAACATAAAGGTAGAAATATCTGCGCATACTGACGATTTGGGCTCAAAGCAATACAATATGAAGCTGTCTTTGCGAAGAGCAAATTCAGTGGTGGAATATCTCAAAGAGCATGGGATAAGTCCTGATAGAATGGTAGCCATTGGTTATGGTGAAAGTCGCCCACTGGTTCCTAATGATTCAGATGAGCATAGAGCAATGAACCGTAGGGTTGAGTTCAAAATCTTAGAAATAAAATGAATATCAATATGAAAAAAATAAGGTTTATAATTTTATTTTCATTGCTATTTTTATCAGTATATCCAGTTTCGGCACAGAGATTAAGGTATAAAGATATTTATCAGGTTATAACTTCGGGAGATAATGTCCTGGCATATAGTCTTTTACTAGAATATCAAAAGAGCAATCCAGGCTATGCTAACACTTATTTTCAACTGGGGCTCATTTCTTTCAATAATATTCTAAATGCTGATCCATTTCTAGAGTATGATAAGATAAAATATTTTGCATATAATGTGCGTCTCTACTGGGGATTAGCAGAGAAATATATTCAAAACGATAAGTCAGAAGTAACCAGAAATAGGAAATATTTTCAGAATGTCCCTGAACTGGCAAAAATAAAAAGAATCTCACAGGAAGATGTTCTTGGTTATATTAGTACTCGTCTTAATAAGGTCAATGATTATGTCAAAGAGCTTGACAAAATTTACTCTTTGTTTTATAAAATGGTAAGCGACTATACCAGAACAGTTGACCATTATCGCCATATAATTGCTGATTATGCTAAGCTCAAAGATTTGTATCTATCGCCTACGGATGAGATTTTCCCACGTCTGGACACAATTAGAATACTTTTTGACTCAACAATGAATATGTATCAGCTTTATCGTGCAGCTATAGAATCTTATCCTCTAAAGAAATATAACCAGCATTTATTACTCAAGCCAATAACATTATATCGTCTCGAAGGTGTTACAAACACTGATTTTCTGAATGATACAATAGTTTTCTGGAATTATGGACTCTGGGTGAAGGATGTTAAAGATGTTATCTTAGGTAGCATTATGAATATGAGAACAAATATTGCAATACATTATAACAGTATGATGGCTTTGGAGAGAAAGTTCTTGAAGACTAAAGTATATTCTGATAAATATTTAGGTTATTTTCTTCCCAGTCCAGTGATATACCAAATAGAAAAATATGATATTAATTCAATAATGACTAATCTACTGGAATACAATAAGATAAAAACAGATTTTTTGGCATACAGATTACATGTATATAACGATACTACAGATTCTCTCACAAAGTTAATTGTTAGGGCAAATTCTTATGCACATGAAGATATGCTTTTAACCCAGATGGACTCCATGCTAAGAGTTATCAGTGAGCTGAATGTCCCGGAGAATACACGTAAATATGAAGGATTTTTCCATACCAATTTTCCACATGGTTTAGCCCCATATATAGCTAAGGAGAGAGTGCAGAACCTGAATATGCATAAAAAAGATTTTGAGCACTTTAAGTATTTTTTGTATCGCGATGTTTTTCATTACTCATTTGATTCATCCTATGTTGTTTACAACAACGATACTATAAAATTGTTTATATCTACAGGTCAGCCTTCTAAGTACGTAACTATGGATGTGGGTAAAGACCCATTGAATAATCTTTTTGTTGCTGGTGTAGAGAATAGCGGGCATAAATGGAAAATTTTTGTATGCAAGCTGACAAACACTACTGTTCAGTGGCTGAAGACAATGCCAATCAATAAAGATTTTACAGTCCCTCAGATTAAGCTTTATCCTTATACAGACGGTGTTGTAATAGATGTTTATGAGACCAGTTCACAAGCACAAGGAAATAATACTTTTTATAGATTTGACCAGATAGGTGAGCAAGGTTTTACTTTCCGATCAAATGTAAGGTCTGTTCCGAGGTTTATTTACTATGATGATATAAATAATTTCCTTATAGCCGCATACAAGGGTAATGATCGGGAAGAACCTTATTCGGCCGACACCCTTATTATAGAGAAATGGGACATTAACAAAAAGCAAAAGATATGGCGTTATAACTTTGTTCATACAGGACAGTTTGTTAATGTATTGCGTTATGATAGTGTCTATTATGCGTTCGTCAATTACACAAAGTTTGTTGGAACAAATGGAAAGGCATTCCGCTCTGGGGCAAATGACGTAGGTGTGATTAGGATTACCGAGTCAGGCAAAATAATGCCATTTAGGCCTTTGGAAAAGACCAAATATTTTTACCTTATTTATACTATTAAGTTAAGTAGCCAAAAGTTTGATGTTTTAGGTTTTCAGGCAAGCCCATTTGATTTTAAGCATGAAAAATTTGGTCAATTACCACCGTTAAAAAGTATAATAATAAACAAGTTTTAGGTTATGGTTTAAATTTTGCATAATTTAGTGAGGTAATTTAATTTCTTTCAGATGAGGTCTGTCGTTTTAGCTATACTATTACTTGTCTCTCAATTAGCGGAAGCTCAAATACTAAAAAATGTAGGTATTATTCCATTTGTGGATAATTTTACTGCTGAAGATTATAAGGCTGAGAAGCAGAATTTTTCTGTTACTCAGGATAATAGAGGATTAATCTATGTGGCCAATATTGATGAAGCTGTTTTGGCGTATGATGGTGCCAGATGGTCCAGAATTTCTGTACGTAATACACCGGTTATTTCTCTTTGTTATGCTTATGATGATAATATTTATGTTGGAGCAAAGAATGATCTTGGATATTTACAGAAGACACCTGTTCATGGATTAGTTTATAAGTCACTTAAGCCGCTTATACCAGAGAAAAAGAGAGTATTTGGTAAAGTATGGCAAGTCAATTACACAAAGGATTCTTCCATTGTTTATTTATCTTCATTGTATTTATTCTTTTATAAGCATGGCAAGCTCAGGTCTTTGTATATTGATTCTGTTGCACCAAGGAGTCTTTTCCTGCGAATGTTCAAGGTAAATGGTGATTTGTATTTTTCGCTAAAATACAAGGGGTTATACAAATACACCAAGGATTCTTTGGTGTTTATACCAGGATCCCAGAGGCTTTGGCCGGCAATGGCAATGCTACCTTATCCATCGAATCAGATTTTGATATTCTCGTTTTTTGATGGATTTTATCTTTTTGATGGTAAAACAATAAAAAAGATTGATACTCCTGTTGATAGTTTCTTGTTAAAGAACGTCTATCGAGCAATACCTGTAACCGACAAATATTATGCGTTTGCTCTCGTCAGTGGTGGTGTTTTGATAACAGACCTGCTGCTTCGTCCGGTGCAGTATATTGACGCAAATACAGGTCTTTATAATGATAAGGTTCAGAATTTATTCTTGGATAAGGATAACAATTTATGGTTGGCTCTTGATAATGGCATTGCTTCTGTACATTTGTTCTCTCCTTTTACAGTTTTTGACCATAACTACGGATTTAAAAAGTCCACAAAGACTTTTTCGGCTTTGTTGTATAATGATACTCTTTATATTGCTAATTCCGATGGGTTATATGCTCGGCGCTGGCTTTATTATGAAGATAAGACAAAACCTCTGGACCCTTTCGTCCAGATCAAAAATGCAAATACCAAAACTTATGTTATTCGCAAGGTGGATGGAGATATTTTGGCTGCTAGCGACCTTGGTCTCTATCAAGTCAAGAATGGTAAAGCATATTTTATAACAAATGATCGTACAGTCAGGAACTTTGTCCAGTTGCGTTCTAATCCGGATGTTATTATAGGAGTTTCTAATTCTTTACTTTTATTTAAGCGAGATAAAAAAGGTAGATGGCATTTTATCCGCAATGTTAGTAATTTTAATTATCCTATACGGTATATAGCAGAAGACACTAGTGGTTTTATCTGGGGGTCAGAGAGCACTTTTGGTATTTATAAAATTTATTTGGATAAGTCTTTTGACTCTGTGGAGAGAGTTGTAGTTTACAACAAGGACAACGGACTCCATGGTTTGCCAGCACAGTATAAAAATTTTGTTTTTGCTCTGGGTAAGAAGATTGTCTTTACTACTGTAGATGGCTTTTATCATTATCTCCCTGCTCAAGATTCTTTCGCACCCATTTCAGAGCTTAATAATGCGGTTAAATGTAGGGGGCCGATAAACCTTGCTTATCAGGATACAAAAGGTAATATATGGTTTAAACAACAGATAATCAGTAAAGAACAAAAGCACTGGGTCTTAGGTTTCTTGCACAAGACAGATACTGGATATTCTCTGGTACGCAAGCCTTTTTATCCTTTTATTAATAAGGTATTTTCTTTTGTGCAGTTAGATAATAACTCTTATCTTATTGGTTCTGAAGGCGGTTTTATTCATTATGATAGTCGAATAAGGGTGGATTGGCAAAGACGTTTTGATGCAATTATACGTACAGTAAAAATAATTAATGCCGACTCTGTTATCTTTAGGGGATATGGGGCACAGGGGCCCAAGGAAGTTTCTGTTCTCAAATACAAGTTTAACAATTTACGTTTTGTCTTTAGTGCTGATTATTATCGTTTTCCTAAGAAAATTCAGTATAGTTATTTCCTTAAAGGTTATGATGATTCTTGGTCTGCATGGTCCCCGGAGAATGTCAAAGAGTTTTCTAATTTGCCAGCCGGGACATATACTTTTTATGTGAAATCTCGTAACATTTATGGACAAGAGAGTAGGCCAGATTCTTATAAGTTTGTTGTAAAGCCACCGTGGTATTTGACTCTGTGGGCCTTTGTGCTTTATGCTATGCTCGCTGGTTTGATTATTTGGTTGATAGTTTATCTATACACATTACGGCTGCGTAAGCAAAAAGAATATCTCGAAGAGCAGGTGCGTCTGAGGACAATCGAAATAGAACAACAGAAACATGAAATAGAGGTACAGCGAGACCTGTTGGCCAAGCAGAATGAGGAGATAGGTCGTAAAAATAAAGACATAACTGATAGTATAGAATATGCCAAGAGAATTCAGACAGCTATTCTACCGTTGAATGAGACTATCCAGAAGTACCTTCCTGAATATTTTATCCTGTATAGGCCACGTGACATAGTATCAGGTGATTTCTATTGGTTCGCGTATAATAATGGCAAGATTGTTATAGCTGCTGTTGACTGTACTGGACATGGTGTGCCAGGAGCTTTTATGTCAATGATAGGTGCTGAAATATTGAATACAATCGTTCTGAGTCAGGGTATTACAGATGCGGGAGAAATTTTGAATTTGCAGCATAAATATATACGTTCGGCGTTAAAGCAAGATACTTCTGATAATCAAGATGGTATGGATATGGCTTTGTGTGTCATTGACAGGGAAAAAGGTATTTTGGAATTTGCAGGCGCCAAAAATCCACTGATTTATATTACTAAGGATGATGAGTTACATAAAATTAGAGGAGACCGTCAATCTATAGGTGGTTTCCAGTATGAAGAGCAGGTGAGCTTCAAAAAGCATATTATTGAGATTGATTCGCCTATGTGGTTTTATATTTTTTCGGATGGTTACCAGGATCAGTTTGGAGGCGTTGAACGACGTAAGTTCATGACGCGAAATTTTTATAAACTTTTGCATTCTATTCATCAATTGCCTATGGAAGAGCAAAAACGCGTACTTGAGGAAACAATAGAAACCTGGATGTCAGGTACGAGTCAGACAGATGATATTCTTGTAATTGGTTTTAAATTATAGTGGTATGGCAGGAGGAAAGATTGTGATTTTTTCTGCCCCTTCTGGAGCAGGTAAAACTACTATAGTTCACAAAATGTTGGAATACAAGGAGTTTAATCTTGCTTTTTCGGTTTCAGCTACTAGTAGAGCACCAAGACCAGGTGAAGAGAATGGTAAGGATTATTATTTCTTGTCAACCGAGGAATTTAAACGTAGGATAGAAAATAATGAGTTCATTGAATGGGTAGAAGTTTATAAAAACCAATTTTATGGAACACTCAGATCAGAAGTAGAGCGCTTATTTTCAATGGGCAAAAATGTTGTTTTTGATGTCGATGTGTTGGGAGGTCTGAATATCAAGAAAGCTTATTCTGACCGATCTTTGTCTGTCTTTGTCAAGCCGCCTTCTATTGAAGAGCTAAGAAATCGGCTGATGAAGCGGGGCACTGAAACTCCAGATAGTTTAAAAAAAAGACTTGAGCGTGCAGAGTTTGAAATCTCTCTTGCAGACAGGTTTGATGTAATTATTGTAAATGATGATTTACAAAAAGCTATTGACGAAACTCGCAAAGTATTAGCTAAATTCCTCTTATAATGATTAAAATTTTTTTATTTTTAGAAATGCATTTATTATTTTTATTGAGTTCAAAACTGCGCATATATTGGCATTTTGATAGAATAGCTTAAATTTCAACTCAAACTTTAGACATAGCTATGTTCAAAAAATTGTTTCAAAATATCCCCCTGAAAGCTAAGATACTTCTGGTAGCTGGCATATTTTTTACTTTTATGTTAATGTATAATGTATTTACAATCAGACAATTACAGAAGATTAGGAAAGAGATTAATCAAACAGAGATTTATATAAATCAGTATAATGATAATGTTGCCAAATTTGAGAATTTGATTAATAAAACTCTGTTGAGGTTTTATGTTTTTACGAAGCAGAGAATATCTTATGTTGATTTTTATAACTATTATGTTACTAATTCTAATGAATTATCCCAGATCCTCAATAGTTTAGAAAGTCGAGTTGAAAGCTATGAAGAATATGTCCTGCTCAATAAGCTAAAAAGCTCATATAAATTATTTAATGACCTGAGCCTCGAGATACTTAGGGCATACAAATTACATGATTCAAAGTCCCTTGATAAGTTGCTTGTGAGTATAAACGATGTTTACAAGACAACACATAATGACTTGGTGAACGTAAAAGAGTATGTTCTACGTAAGGAGCACAATAGGTATATGATGTTGCAAGAGATAGTACGTAAAGTGCAGAGAGCCTTGATTGTTGTAGATATTTTGTTGGTATTTGTCGGTTTGCTATTTGTTATTTTGATGTATGCAACCTTTGTGGAGGGCTTTTATAGAATATCACACATAATAGGGCTCTTATCTGAGGGACGTATTCCTCCTGAGCTTCCAGAAGAAAGAGGAGATATAGGCGACATTGAGCACAGGATTAATTTAATTATACGTTCCCGAAAACTATTACACGAAGTTTTGGAGAACTTGCGTCAGGAAAAATATGAAGACATTGATTATAAGCTGGAGAAGGAAGTTGACATAGTTTATACTTCTTTGCGCAAATTGGCTTTGCAGCTGCGTGAGGCTAAGAGAATTCAAATGCAGCAGGTCAAAGATGAGGAGAATCGTAGATGGATCACCGAGGGCCTTAATCTTTTCTCAGAAGTTATGCGTAATACTTCCAATGACCTTCAGCAGCTCGGTGATGTAGTAATAAAGAACTTGGTAAAATATCTTCAGGCAAGTGTCGGAGGATTATATATCCTCGATGATGCAAATCCTGATGATACCCATTTAGAGCTACTTTCTGTCTTTGCTTATGATAGAAAGAAATTTTATACCCGTCGTATTGATATAGGCGAAGGACTCATTGGTAGTGTAGCTGTTGATCAGACTATATTGAACCTTACAAATATTCCTGATGACTATATTGAAATAGAGTCTGGCCTTGGAGATTCCAAACCTAATAATCTTTTGATTGTACCTTTGAAAACCGACCGAGGTCTTCATGGTGTGTTCGAGATAGCATCTTTTCATGAGTTTGAGCAGCATGAGTTGGATTTTGCAGAGCAGGTGGCTTCTTCTATTGCCGCTACATTAGAGGCTGTTAAGGTTAATGCACGTACTGTTAAGCTCTTGGAGGAGACGCGCCAGAAATCCGAAGAGCTTGCAAAACGTGAACAAGAGTTAAGGCGTCTTTATGACCAGATGCAGGCAGCCCGTCAAGAGGCAGAATCTCGTGCAGCAGAAATGGCTTCTGTCTTAAATGCTGTCAGTCAGGTGCTTTTGCGTGCAGAGATTGACCCACAAGGCCAGGTTACATCTATTAACGACAGTTTCTTGCGCTTGCTAAAAGTTTCGCGTAACCAGGTAGTTGGTGATAATTTTAAATTAATTTTGCCCAAAGAGCAGGCGGATATTGATCAGATAATTCTCAAGAAATTACGTTCTTTGCAAGTTTATAAAGATACTTTTCATTATAAAATTGGGGATCAGGATGCGTGGCTTTTAGTTACTTTTGCTCCAATCCTCGGACCTAATGACGAATTGATAAGGATTTTGTGGCTCTCGAGTGATATCACAGAACAGAAGCAGATAGAGTTGCGTAATGCTAAATTACTTGAAGAGTCTGTTAAAAAATCCGAAGAATTAATGAAAGCTCACCAGATAGTAAAACGTAATGAGGTGGAGCTCAAGAGTATTCTCGAAGGTATTGACCAGACATTGTTAAGAGCAGAATATTCAGTAGAAGGCATATTATTATTCGCCAATGAGAAACACCGCCAGACATTGGGATATAATTATGAGGAAGTCTTAGGCAAGAGTATTTTTATTTTCATTCCTGAGGAGGAAAAGGAAGATTTTGCAAAGCTGTGGAAGCAAGTGGCCAGTGGGGCACTTAAACAAATACAGGTAAAACGTAAGACAGCCTCGGGCGAGGACATTTGGCTTTTGAACCAGTACACCCCTATTAGAGACGAGCAAGATAATATTACAAAGATACTTTATTTGGCTGTGGACGTTACAGAGCAGGTAAAGGCAGAGCTGGAAGCAGAGAAGGCTTTGGAAGAATCGCAGCGAATTCAGAGGGAACTTGCAGAGAAAGAGACAGAACTACGTTCGATATTGGAAGGTATTGACCGAGCAGTGTTGCGAGCAGAATACACGCCAGAGGGTATTTTGACTTATGCGAATGAACTGCATAGAAATACATTTGGCTATGATTACAATGATGTTCTGGGCAAGAGTATTTTTATTTTTATTCCCGAAGAAGAAAAAGAAGATTTTGCAAAGCTTTGGCAAACAGTTTCCTCAGGTGAAATGATGCAGGTCAGAGTGAGGCGTTTTACAGTAACGGGAGATGAGTTGTGGCTTTTGAATCAATATACGCCAGTTATTGATCCAGATACGAAAAAGGTTACAAAGATACTTTATTTAGCTCAGAACATAACAGAGCAGGTAAAGGCAGAGCTGGAAGCAGAGAGAGCTTTGGAGGAGTCACAGAAAATTCAGAAAGAGCTTGCAGAGAAAGAGACAGAACTACGCTCGATATTGGAAGGCATTGACCGAGCAGTGTTGCGAGCAGAATACACGCCAGAGGGTATTTTGACTTATGCAAATGAATTGCACAGAAACACATTTGGCTATAATTATGATGATGTTCTGGGCAAGAGTATTTTTATTTTTATTCCTGAGGAAGAAAAAGAAGATTTTGCAAAATTGTGGCAAACAGTTTCTTCAGGTGAAATGATGCAGGTCAGAGTGAGGCGTTTTACTGTAACGGGTGAGGAGTTATGGCTGCTTAATCAATATACGCCAGTTATTGATCCAGATACTAAGAAGGTTACAAAGATACTTTATTTAGCTCAGAACATAACAGAGCAGGTAAAAGCAGAGCTGGAGGCAAAGAAAGCTCTCGAAAGGGCAAAGAGACAGGAAAAGCAGCTTATTAGTTTTCAGCAAGTATTGCAGAAAGCGGAAGCAGAGCGTCGAGCAATTCTGGAAGGAATCGATAGGGTAATCCTTAGAGCAGAATATTCAACAGAAGGCACTCTATTATTTGCTAATGAGCTTCATAGACAGACCTTAGGGTATAATTATGAAGAAGCTTTGGGCAAAAGTATATTTCAGTTCATTCCAGAAGAAGAACAGGAAGAAATAAGAAAGATATGGGATGAAGTCATTAAGGGACATGCAAAGCAAGTGAGAGTTAGACGCTTTACTGCTGAAGGAAAGGAAGTTTGGTTGCTTAATCAATACACACCAGTAATTGATTCAGAGGGTAAAATTTATAAAATTCTATATTTGGCACAGGATATCACAGAGCAGGTAAAGGTAGAGCTGGAGGCAAAGAAAGCTTTGAAGGAAGCACTTCATAGAGAGGCAGAAGCTGTTAGGCTGAAGAAAGAATCTGCTGAATACCAGCTTCGTATAGAGAATCTAATGAAGGCTATTGACCAGGCTCTTTATCGTCTGGTCTTGGATATGGATGGAAATTTTGTGGATTATAGTAAAAATATGCGGGAAGTAGTTGATGTAGAGAAGGTTAAGACTTATAAGGACTTTTTGCACGAAGACTTTCTAGAAGTTTTTGAACACGCCCTGGAAAAGACCAAAAAGGGCCAATATGTGAGAGAGAGAATCAGATTTTCTACGAAGCAAGGGGATGATATATGGTTTTTGTCTGCCTTTGCACCCATTTATGAATATGACAAATTGGTTAGAATACTTATCCTAAGTCTGGATATAACAGATACTGTTAAGAATGAACAAAAGGTAGAAAATTTGTTACAGGAAATTACTCAAAAGCAACTGGAGCAGGAGGCAGTTTTATTTGCTATAGACTCTACCATGCTTAGAGCTTTGTATTCTGTTGACGGCAAATTGTTGAATGCAAATAAAAGACATATTGAGACACTAGGGTATGATATAGATCAGGTCAGAGGAAAAAGTATTTTGAATTTTATTCCAGAGGAAGAGAGAGAACAGTTTTCTCAGCTCTGGCAGGAAGTATCTTCGGGTAAGCCAAAGCAAATGATAGTGCAGAGGCAAAGAAAAGATACAGGACAAACAATTTGGTTATTAAACCAATATACACCTATTTATGACGAAAAAGGAAACGTAACAAAAATTTTATATATGGCACAAGACATCAGTGATTTGAAAAAACTTGAACAACAAATTCTCGAGAGAGAAAAGGAACTACTTTATTTGAAAAAAAGTGTTGATTCACAACTGTTGCGGGCAGAATATACAAAAGATGGTATCTTGCTGGATGCCAACGAGATACATCAGAAGATAATAGGCTATGACATCGAGCAGATGCGCGGCAAGAGCATACTTGAATTTGTACCAGAGAGCGAGCGTGATAATTTTATGAAAAGTATATGGAATCGTGTTCAGTCAGGCGAAGTGTTTAAGGTAGCTGTGCGTCGTGAGCGAGTTGACACAGGTGAGGAGATATGGCTTCTGAACCAGTATATACCTGTAACAGATGAACAAGGAAAAATAGAGCGTGTTATATATCTTGCAATAGACATCACAGATCAGAAGCAGATAGAAGAGAATTATCATTATTTGTTGTTAGGTACGGATAAGACCTTGCTGCGAGCAGAATATACAGGCGACGGCATATTACTGGATGCTAATGAATTGCACCAGAAGGTAATAGGTTATGACATAGAGCAGATGCGCGGCAAGAGCATACTAGAGTTTGTACCAGAGGAAGAGCGTGAGAATTTTAAGCGAGATATTTGGAGCAAGGTAGAATCCGGAGAGTTTTATCAAGTAGCGGTGCGTCGAGAACGCGTAGACACAGGTGAGGAGATATGGCTTCTGAACCAGTATATACCAGTAACAGACGAGACAGGGAAGGTAGAGCGTGTTATCTATCTTGCAATAGACATCACAGAGCAGAAGCAGCTCGAGGAGCAGTATAAATATTTGATGTTAGGAACCGACAAGACCTTGCTTCGGGCAGAATATACAGGCGATGGTATCTTGTTGGACGCCTACGAGATGCACCAGACGGTAA
>JALWCU010000351.1 GCA_027015275.1 Bacteroidales bacterium
CTGTATATTTCAGTAATCTTTATTTAGGAAGAGGTTAAAATTTAAAATGAAAAAGATTTTTAGTTTAATATTGTTTTTGAGTCTATTGTTTCCTTTAGCATCTTACTGTCAAGACAGATTGTTCCCATTGCTGTTAAACCACTCTGACTCGAGTACTATAATTTTAAATGATAGTCTCTATAAGGTCTATTTGTCCAGTGGTGATTATCGAGAAGCAAGCCGACATTTAGACCAAGTGGCTTTGTTGTATTGGAAACATAATTATTTTGATCAGGCTATTGAATATTTCAAGCGTTCGATAAGTATTAATGAGAAAATTCAGAATTATGACGGCATAGCAAAGATAAACACTAATCTTGCTCTAATATACTTTGACAAAGGCGCTTATGACAGTGCTTATACTTATTTTGACAAGACCTTGTCTGTGCGTCGTGCCCTGAATCAGAAGGTAGGTGTTATTTCTGCTTTAGTTAATGAAGCAGTAGTTTTGAATAAGCTAAAAAAGCATTCCCAAGCTATTGAGAAATTGAGCGAGGCTCTAACCTTGGCACGTGAGATTAATGATGTTAAGGAAATGCGCAGTTGTTATGGCATGTTAGCCGAGACTTATCAGAAAAGTGGTAACCTGGATAGTGCTTTGTATTATTACAATTTTTTCAAGTCTTTTAATGATTATCTGACCAAGCAGGAAGTGAGCAAAACAAAGGCTGAGCTTGAGAAGGAAGCTGCTCTGAGAAAGATTGCAGAGCTGGAGGCTCAGAACAAGCAGCTGCTTTTGCGACAAAAGGAACGTGAGCTGGGTCATCAGAGAAAAATGATTTCCAAGCTTACTACATTGCAGCAACATTTGTTCGATTCTCTGAGCAAAAAAGAGCTTGTCATAAAGGTCTTTGAACAACAAGCACATATAGCAAGCCTACAGAACAAGGCTCTGAAAAGAGAACAAAAAAAGAAGAATATTATCATTTTGCTCGGTATGTTTGTGATAGTTTTGCTCCTGGTACTGGTAGGCGTCCTGATATATTTTTATCGCAAACAAAAGAAGCTGTTCATTACTATCTCTGATAAAAATGACATTATTTCTCAGCAAAAAGAAGAGTTGGGGACGTTCGTTCAGATTTTGCAGGACAAGAACAAGCAAATCACAGACAGCATAAACTATGCTCAGGGCATACAAAAGGCTATTTTTTCCAGAAATTTAAGTTTGATTGATTATCTGGCAGATTATTTTGAGTTATACTTGCCACGTGATATTGTTTCAGGTGATTTTATCTTTTCATCGAGGTTAGGCAATAAAATTTTTGTAGCTGTTGGTGATTGCACAGGACACGGCGTACCAGGTGCTTTCTTGACTATAATTGGCTATAATCTTTTGCATCATTTCATCAACTCTAAGCATTTAGACGACTTAGAGCAAATTATTTTGGAATTAAACAAGAGTTTCTATGATATTCTCAATCAGGCTAATACATCCAACCTGGATGCTCTGGATATAGGCATTTGTTCGGTTGACACTGACACTAAAGCATTGGAATTTGTGGGAAAGAACAATAATCTTATTATTACCACTGCCCAAGGTCAGGTCGATATTATACGCGGGGACAAGTATGTTTATGATGTGTTTACTAATGATACAGAGAAAAAATTTCACAAAAAAATAATAAAAAATACCCAGGGAACGTGGTTTTATCTATACACAGATGGCGTGGTACATCAGATGAATCAGAAATTCAAAAAGTTTTCGTTAAAGCGTCTGACAAAGACTCTGTCCGAAATTCATGATCTTGACGGAGAAGCTAAAAAGCAAAAAATCTTTGCCACAATGGTGCAATGGTCCTTGAATTCTATTCAGATAGACGATATGACTATAATAGGTTTTAAAATACACTAAATCAATAAGATATGTTTCGTAAATTTGTTCTATTTTTTCTTTTGCTGAGCTTTTATTTTACTTATGGGCAAAAGAAACCAGATTTTAAACCTTGTTTTTACAAAGATACGGTTTCGGGTAAATTATTCTGGAATAAGGCACTACCAGCGTATTTGACTATCTCGCCAACGCCTAACCCCAATTCTGGCATACAGCTCGAGAGTCATAAAACAAAGCAATACGCAGATCCTTTTTATTTCGATACAGAAGGAATAAATTATATTCGCACGCGTTGGGCAGTGGACAAAAAGACAAAGCGAACTGTGCCAAATGTCGAAATAGTCTGGGAAGTTTATGCTGATAGCCGCAGCCCAATAACAAAGATTCATTTGCTTGATAAGGACAAACATTTCGTTGACGGCAAGCTCTATTGCAGCAAAAATCTCAAAATTGTGCTTACATCAATAGACGAAATGAGCGGGGTTAAAAAAATATTTTATTCGATAAATGGTGCTGATTACCAACCCTTCACAGATACAATAGCTCTCGAAAAACAGGGAAATTTTGAAATAAAATATTTCGCTGTGGACAATGTGAATAATGTCGAACAGACACATACGATTAGTTTTGTTAATGATTTTACGCCGCCACAGACCAGATCTATTATCACAGGCATTTATCTGGGACGTGAGAACATCATTTCGACCACTACTAATATTTTCTTGCGTTCCACTGATGATATTTCAGGTGTGCGCGCAACTTTCTACAGGATAGATTCTTCGGCATGGATTTTATACAAGCCCCGTACAAGGATTTCTATTGCGAGTTTGTCAGATGGACGCCATGTTTTGCAGTTTTATTCTGTGGACCACGTCAACAACAAAGAGCCCATACAGACATTTAAGTTTTATCTGGACAAGACAGCGCCTATAACTGTGGCAGATGTTCTGGGCGACAAATTTGTAGTTAATAATAAAGTCTTCTTCTCCGGTCGTACCAAGATGAAGCTGACATCTGTTGACAATAAGTCTGGTGTCAAAGGAGTTTTCTATTCTATTGATAACAAGCCATTCCAGCGGTACGATGGTCCGTTCTATCTGCCCAGCACTCCTGGTTGGCATACGGTTAAATATTTTGCTCTGGACAGTACAGAGAATGTTACCAAAGATGAGCTTACCAAGAGCTATTTTCAGTACAGAATGAAGGTCGATAAAGTTTACATGGACCTGAGCGGACCAAGACTTAGTTATGTTATTTCTGGTAATCAGTATAGACGTTCGGATACTGTGTTTATTTCACCTAAGACAAAAATTGTACTATCTGCTTTGGATCCAGAATCAGGCGTTAAAAAAGTCTCGTATTACATAGACAACAGCAAGACCGAAAAACCTTACACCGGTCCCTTTACTTTAGCTGACATAAATGCTGGCCTGCATAAGGTTAATGTAGTGGGCTATGACAATGTGAACAACCGCAATGTCAAGACTTTCGAAGTTTTTCTGGATAAGAAACCACCTAAAATTATTTACAATTTTGACATTGAACCGCTTGGTCAAAAAAATTCTTTGCCTATATTTGTACCAAATACAAAAATTTTCTTATCTTTCATAGATGATTATACTGGTACAAGCATGATTTATTATTCCAAAAATTCAGGTCCCAAGACACTGTATCACAACTATATTACAGGGTTCAAAAAAGGTAAAAATACAATCTCAGTCGAGGTATATGATAAGGTAGGCAATAAAGCCACAAAAAATATAAGTTTTTATATAAAATGAAGAAAATCTAAAAACTTAATAATATGAGCCAAAATTTAATAGAAGAATTAAAAGAAGAACATTCAGAGTTGATCCAGTACGTTGATAAGCTTCTGGACGATATCAATACCAACTTAGGTTTGTACGATGAGCTTAAGGCAAAGCTGCTGGCACATCTGGAGCACGAGGAAAAGGAGCTATATGAGCCAATGATGGAGGAAGCTAAGCACAATGAAGTTTTCAAGTTGACACTGGATATTTTTAAAGATGAAATAGATGGGCTGACATCTGAGTTTCTGGATTTTTATCGTAAGTACAATAGTTATTTGTTAATGAATGATAAAGATGCTATGGACGAGCTCATTGGCCTGTTGGTCAGGCTCAAGATAAGAATTAATAGCGAAGAGACAGTATTATTCCCAATGTATTCAGCATTGGCTGGAAATTAATCGCTTTGCTTGCTGCATGAGCAGTGTAGTTTGTGCAGCGTAATAATGGTGCATAAAAAGGGTTTTTGTGCGACAGGCCAGTAGAAAAGGCTTGCGGAGCAGCGCTCCGCAAGCCTTTTTTATAAGGGTATTCTTTGCAGGCTTAGTCCAGGTCAAGTCCTACCATTTTTTCTGGTCTGACCCACTTGTCAAATTCTTCCTCTGTCAAGTAACCCAGCTCAACTGCGGCTTGCTTGAGAGTCTTGTTCTCACGGTGGGCTTTCTTGGCAATTTCGGCAGCTTTTTCGTAGCCAATGTGAGTATTGAGAGCAGTAACGAGCATTAGGCTATTGTGTACGAAGTGGTTGATTCGTTCGATGTTAGGCTCTATTCCTACTACCAATTTGTCTGCGAATGATACGCAAGCATCTCCGAGCAGACGTGCACTCATCAAGAAATTGTAAATAATCATTGGCTTGAACACGTTAAGTTCAAATTGCCCATTCATACCGCCAACGTTTATAGCAACGTCATTACCAAATACTTGGGCAGCTACCATTGTGATAGCTTCTGCCTGTGTGGGGTTGACCTTGCCGGGCATGATAGAAGAACCTGGTTCATTTGCCGGAATCTTGATTTCACCAATGCCACAGCGTGGACCAGATGCTAAGATCCTAATGTCATTGCCGATTTTCATCAAAGCTGTAGCCAAAGTCTTTAGTGCTCCATGTGCTTCTACTACAGCATCATGAGCAGCTAAATATGCAAATTTATTAGGTGCTGTAACGAATGGGTACCCAGTTAGTTCTGCAATTTTTTTAGCAACTAGTTCTGCATAACCCTTTGGCGTGTTCAATCCTGTTCCAACTGCTGTACCGCCCAAGGCAAGCTGTGAGAGATGGTGCAAAGAATTTTTAATAGCTTCCAAGGCGTCATCCAGCTGTGCGACATAGCCTGAGAATTCCTGTCCCAGTGTCAGAGGCACTGCGTCCATCCAGTGTGTACGGCCAATTTTTACGATTTTCATGAATTCTTTGCTCTTCTGGGCCAGAGCATTACGTAGTTTTTCTACGCCAGGTATAGTAATTTCCATAAGGATTTTGTATGCAGCAATGTGCATGGCTGTTGGGAAGGTGTCGTTAGATGACTGGGACTTATTGACATCGTCGTTAGGATGAAGCAGCCGTTTGCCTTCGCCGAGTTTATTGCCCAAGAGTACATGCGCACGATTGGCAATTACTTCGTTGACATTCATGTTACTTTGTGTGCCAGAGCCGGTCTGCCAGATTACCAGTGGGAAATGTTCGTCCAGCTTACCATCGATAATTTCGTCAGCCACGCGTATTATTATATCCATTTTTTCTTTTGGTAGCACACCTAATTCATAATTGGCCATTGCAGCTGCTTTTTTCAGAATGCCAAAAGCTCGGATGATTTCCTTGGGCATAGAAGCAGGTTCTCCAATTTTGAAGTTGTTATAAGAGCGCTGTGTCTGTGCACCCCAATATTTGTCAGCAGGTACTTTGACCTCACCTAATGTGTCATGTTCGATACGGTATTCCATGGTTGTAAGTTTTTATGTTTTTACCCAAATTTATTCAAATATTATCAGTAAAAAAATGCTATATGGCAGGCTATAGATTGTCTTTAATGCTCAGCGTTTTTTGTGCGTCTTTCACCTTTAGCTTTTGTGTGGGAATAATGGCGGTTGCCTGTCATCTGAACATAATTTTTTAGCTGGTTGATCTGGTCTGATATACTCTGAATACGGCTTTCTAACTGTGTTGTATATTGCTTTAGCTGCTTGTCGTGCGATGATATTTTGTCCAGTTGTTGCTTTACTGTGTAATACTGGCTGGCAAGATTGCTGTATTGTTCTTGAATCCTGATTAGTCTGGCATCCATCATCCAGATATCGCCATTTGTATCTTCTATAAATTTTTCGAGGTCATGTTTTTCTTGCAATAGTTGGCTATTTTTATCCTGTAGCTTTTGTACTTGTATTTTGAGCCGAGTTATTTTATTTTGTTGTTGGAAGTCTATAATGCCAAAGAGTGCTATCGATGAGAGTAGAATTATCCAGACAAAATATTTTGTCAGGAACATCAGCCCTTGTAATTTAATATTTATCCATCTGATAAACATGCCAGAAAAAATATTATAATTGTGTTAAAATTATTAAATCGAAGCGAATTTACAAATAAAATTTTAAAAGCATATTTTACGCGACGACGCCTGCTTAGGTTTGATTATGACTTTGATATGGCAGATTTTGGGGCAAAGAGCAAATTCGACCAAAGGGCGAGGAAAAAATTGTCGAACATCGTGCGCCGTAGCTGTTCGCCTGTGCTAAAGTCCTTGTTATTAGCATTCTGGACGAGAAAAAGACAAGCAAGGGTTATTTTAGAGCTTGGTTCATGTGTTGGATTAAATGCCATAATTATTGGGCAAAAAAATCCGCAGGCAACAGTCCTGAGCATTGAAGGGGATAAAACGCTCTACACACTGGCAAGACGCCTGGTTAGAATCCTTGATCAAGAGAATGTTGTCTTTATTAATGACTTGTTTGATAGCGTGCTACCAGAGATTTTGGATGCCTTTCAGCCCAGTGTAATTTTCATAGATGGCAACCACAGCATGCAAGGCACTTTGGCTTACTTCGAACAAATTTGCCGCACGGTCAAGCCAAAGGTGTATATTATAATTGACGATATTGATTGGAGCAAAGGCATGCGTGAAGCGTGGAAAAAAATTTCCTGCAAGAGAATAAAAAATAAGACATCATTTGTTAAATTTGGAATAGTTCAATTAGACGAAAAACGCGAATGAAATGAGAAAAAATAAACAACCACGAAAAAAATTATCATCTCGCTGGGCAGCGCTGGAGATGTTGGCAGGCATAGTACTGGCGATGTGGGCTGTGTTTGCCTTGCAGAGCCTTCTGGGCTTTGATTTTACAAAATATGGCATTTTGCCGCGGCAGAAACAAGGGCTGCTGGGAATAATTGTTGCGCCTTTTATTCATTCCAGCGTTGAGCATATTGGCTACAATACATTAGCTCTTGTCTTTGTTTCTTTGATTTTGGCGCTTTCTTATCCCAAGAAATTTATTTGGGGCTTCTGGGCTCTGATGTTGACTACTGATATACTTGTTTGGCTTTTTGCACGTTCTGCATATCATATTGGTTGCAGCGGTGTTGTATTTGCTTTGATTGGTTTTACATTTGCTTATGGCATAGCCCGGCGTAGTGTCTTGTCAATAATTTTATCTATAATAGTTGGGGCTATTTACGGTGGAATTCTTTATGGTATCTTGCCTTTGGATAAGAATATTTCTTGGGAGAGCCATTTGTTTGGCCTGCTTTCAGGTATTGCCTGGGGTATAGT
>JALWCU010000352.1 GCA_027015275.1 Bacteroidales bacterium
ACACCAATCGTAACCATTACGAAAACCGTTTTCCCGCATTTTTTTGTCGAAACTGCTGTCAGCAAAACCATATTCATAACTTCCTTTTGTCGCTTCTCTTTGCCCGATAAAGCGTTTTGCCTTACGCACTGACTTTGTAGCATTCCAATAAATTAAGAATATTACAATAAGAATAACTATACCTGCGCCGATGACGTAAGGGTCTTGCATTATTTCTTCCGTTTTATTCATTAAACACCTTTTTGAAATTCAAATGGCAATTTAATTCCTTTTACAACAGCATAGCCTTTAACAACGATTGCAGTTCCGAGTTTGCCCGTAGCGAAATAATTCTGCAATACATTGTAAAATTGTGACAAATTCGATAGTCCAAGTTGATTAGCCAGCTGATAAATCAAAGCACCTTTCAGAAATATTGGCAAAGCAACAGCAGTGTTTTGCATTGGAAAAATTTCAATATCTTTAACAGGTTCTGTCTGATAGCCGACCAAAACAGACTGACCGTTAGCATCGGGTAAGCTGTAGAGTTCAACATAAAGAGTGTCAATCTTATACGTTTCATCACTGTAATTAGACACTATTATATTAATAGTGCTGTCTTTTCCCGACAAAGCAAAACCAAGTAAGTCATTAAAAGAATTAACGTCAATATTCACACCGTCGATGTCAAATTCCATTCTTGCGGCGCCAGTGGCTTTTTTCGTAATTTTCCAACCGATAAAAGCCAATACAATTACTATTACTAATATGATTATTGCTCTTTTCATCAGAAATTCACTCCTATACGTTTAAGGATTTGTCTTACTTTTTCCTGCTCTGAATGGTCGAGTTCATAAACCAACCTGCCGGGCAAATAAAATCCGTCAGCATCCTTACCATAAACAACCACGAGCTTATTCCAGTCGTCAGGTGTCCGCAGGTATGACAGAACACGGTAGATTGTATCCTCGTCAGTCCCCCAACCATCTGCGGCTTGGAAAATAGCATCTGCCATTGTGTTATATTCAGATTCACTATATGTAAGATTTTGCGGGTTTATGTCATCAGCATAAGAACGTGTGTTACTGAATAGCTTCATTACTTTGTTCGCCAGCCAATAAACAACTAAAGCAATGACAATTATTACGAGAGCATTGATTATCAGCTTTATTCTGCCCGCTGGTGTTAATATCTCTTGTGCCAACATTATCTTTTTAGTTAACCATTTATCATTAAACATTATTTAAACAGCCACTTCCAAACCTTCTTTGCTAAATCGTATTCTGTTTTGGCAACAGCAACTACCGGATTAATAGTTGATGCAACTTCAACTATTTTTTGAACAGTATCATTTTCAGGGTCATTTTCTGCCAAAAAATCAATTGCTGCGCGGGTTTTTGGTCCCATTATGCCGTCTTCTACGAGTTTCGGATAATCATCGGGCAGTTGGCTGTTTATCCATTCTTGCAGACGTTTTACGCCAGGGTCACTGACAGGTGCTTGACGCGGTGAAATATCGGGTTCCAAATCCCTACGCATTTCTTCATTTTTCTTTTCCAGTAAGATATAAGCACCTATGCCGATAACAATGGCAATAAGCAATATTATCCAAGTTGTATTTCTCATTTTATCAGCGTTTAAAAACAAAAATAGAAACAACGATGATTGCAGCCGCAGCAATACCGCCAGCAATTATCATCATTTTCTTTTGTTTGAGCTTTTTAATAGCAGATTGAGCTTCTTGCGTATGCGGGCTTTGAGGACGTTTGGTCAAATAAGTCTGATAAGCCTCTACTGTGTTAGCAGTTTTAGCCGCCTGCCAATCTCTCTCAATAAATTCGTTTATCTTATGTTTTGCTTGTCCAGAATATTTTCCATTCGGAAAAAGGGACAAATATATACGATAAGCCTTTTCCGTACCTCGCGATGTAGCCTGTTGCCAAGCTAATTTATCAGGATCCGGCTGCGATGGTGTAGGAGAAGTGTTCCCTCCCCTATTTCCTCCGTTATGATGACTATGATGTCCTTTATCAATGGCATTCCCCACCGCCCCACCAATAGATGCTCCTACTGTTGGAGGAACTGGTATTCCGAATGCATTTGCTGCAATAGCAGCTCCTGCTCCTACAATACTACCTATAATACCTCCAAGTCCTTTGTGTTTTTTTGCTTCTTCTCCGCCAATATTTGCTATATCTTTCACATCATCTTTTCCAAAACCCAAAAAACTGTTAGTAGTTAATTCTGTTGTTCGTGCAAGCAGATAGATAACTTCCGGTGAATGCATAAACTCAATCATAAGTTTTTGCCGTTCGTCTTCCGGAAGAACACTCAATTTCCGAATTCCCCTTTCTTGAAGAAATTCAACCAAAAGAGCAATTAACGCTTTTTGTGACGCTTCCGGTAATATATTGATATAT
>JALWCU010000353.1 GCA_027015275.1 Bacteroidales bacterium
AGCAGTGATTATTGCTGCCCCCAGACCGGACGTTTCATAAGTCTGCCCACGTGAAATAGGTTTGTTAAAGACGTCTGCGGTAATTTGGCAAATTTCATTGCTTTGTGAAGCACCGCCAGAAACCGCTAAATGTGTGAACCTCAGATGCCCGCGTTTTTCGAGTGTGTTCATGCCATTTCTCAGCCCATAAGCCAGACCTTCTATTACTGCACGATAGACATGGGGTTTTCGATGCACATCACCAAAGCCTATTATTGCGCCTTTGGCATCGTTTTCCCCAAGGCCTGGTGTCCAATAAGGTTGAACAATAAGGCCCATTGAACCGGCAGGTGCCTGGTTAAGAAGTTCGTTAAGCACTTCTTCTGCTTTGACACCACGTTTTTGTGCTTCCACGACCTGACGGTGAGCAAATTCTTCCTTAAACCATGTTATCATCCAGAAGCCGCGATAAATTTCTATTTCTGGGTTCCAGTGCCCGGGCATGACAGCTGGATAACTAGGGAAAAAAGGTATGGGCTCGATGTAATGGTCCAGCGTAGTCTGTATTGTTGCCGTAGTGCCAAAACTAAGGCTGGCCTGTCGGGCGTCGATGACGCCTACACCCAGTGTCTCGCATCCCTTGTCAGAGCCACTGGCTACCACGGGCAAACCCGTGGGCAGGCCAGTCTGCCCAGACGCCTGCCGTGTTACCTGTCCAATTACCTCACCTGGCATAACAAGCTCTGGTAATTTTTCCTGCTCGATAGGGAAAATCTTTGCACTAAATGCTAATGGATTACTCGGGTCAGCCCATGTAAATTTTTTGTAGTCCAGCGGTATATGACCTATCTGTGAAGCTACTGAATCAGCAAAACGGCCCGTAAGTTTGTGATTTATGAACCCAGATATTTGTAGATATTTGTGCGTATGTTCCCATATTTCAGGATGCTGCTGGCGCAGCCAATTACTTTTGCCTTCGCGTTGTAGCTTGTCCAAGGTACGACGTATGCCTATTGCTTCAAGAATGATAGCCCACAGTGGGCCTGGATTATAAAATTTTTCGGCCTTACGCTGGTCTAGCCACACAAAGGCAGGATACAGGGGCTCACCATTTACATCAACAGGCACCATAGTGTCCCGAAGTGTTGTAACACTCATTCCTGCTATCGAAGAAAATAGCTTTGGGACTTTTTGTTTTAGATTTTGTGTCGCCTGGCAAAGACTATCCCAGTATATATTGGCATCCTGTTCAGCGTATCCAGGGTGCGGTGATTGATATGGTTTGTAGAATATTTGTTCTTTTGCCAAAAGGTTGCCTCTAAGATCAAAGATTAAGGCTCTTGTGCTTTGTGTACCGCAATCTATTGAGAGTATAGTCTGCTCCATGCCAGTTTTTTTTATAATGAAGATAAAAAGATAAATTATTTTACCACAATGTTTATCAAAGTTTTTGTGATATGCATGCTATATTCGCATAATTTCAAATCCGGCAACTAATAAAAATACTATTTTTGATAGTCTAACAAATTTAGCAACCCTGATAAATCGGAACTTGATATGCCAATGCTTAGTCAAATAGCAGGTGATATATTGTAGGCAAACAAATATAATCCTGATCAAACATCAAAGCCCTGTACAAAAAAAGCCCTGTAAATCTGAGCAGACTTACAAGGCTTAAAAAGGGAAATTTTAATTTTGTGTGCAAGCGGCTGACCTATTCTTCGTCAAGCATCATAGGCATCAAAAGCATCAACTCGTCCTCTTTCTCATCGTATTTCTCTGTAGGAATGAACAGAGCTGCACGGCCTGGCTCAGACATTTCCAAGCGTACTTGTTCGCTATCCAAATTGGACAAAATCTCTGCAATAAATGTTGATTTAAAACCGATTTTCATAGGCTCACCGTCATATAATGCCGGCAGTTTCTCCTCTGCAGAAATAGAGAAATCAATGTCCTGTGCTGTAATAATCACCTCCTCGGGCTGAATATCAAACTTAACAAGTTTACTTGCCTCATTTGCAAAAACAGATACACGACGTATAGCATTGAGAAACTGAAGACGATCAACAACGAGCTTATTTGTATTATCTGTCGGTATAACAGACTCATAATTAGGGAATTGCCCGTCGATCAAACGACAAATTATTGTATAATCGTCCAGTTGGAACAGAGCGTTACGACTCGTGTAACTTATTTTTACCTGCTCATCATATTTAGCAACTAAAGTACGAAGCAATTCTGCTGGTTTTTTGGGCAAAACAAAGCTACTCTCCTCTGATGCATGAAAATCATAACGACGATAACGCACAAGCTTATGCCCATCAGAAGAGACAAATGTGATATTATCAGTATTAAACTCAAATAAAATCCCAGTCATAATCAATTGCATATCATCAGTTGATGTACTAAAAATAGTCTTGTTAATAGCACGGAATAATACAGAACCGGTAATGCTCATTGATAATGCTTCTTGCTCATCTATTTCCGCTGGTTCTGGATATTCCTCTGTATCATAAGCACCAATAGAATATTTCCCTGTTTGAGTGTATATTGTTACATTTTTAACCTCATCATCGATCTCAAATGTAATAGGCTGGTCAGAAAATTCTTTGAGTATGTCAAGTAGGCGTCTTGCCTCAATGGCAATCGAACCTTCACCCTCTGCTTCCGACACTTCCAAACGACTGATTATCGTTGTCTGAAGGTCAGTCCCCATTACAGTCAGCATATTCCCACTAAGCTCAAATTTAAAATTATCCATCATCGGATAAGTACTCTTAGATGGTATCACTTTGCTTACTAACTGGAGCATTGGGAAAATTTCATTACGTGATACTATAAATTTCATCTTTTTCTGATTTAAATTTTTAAATTGCTTTAGCAAATATAATACTTTTGGAAAAAGAATTAAACGAAAATCTTAAACTTTAGATTAATGAAACACATTAACTTCTGGCTTGGCGTAATATTCTTCTCATCGATGATTATTTTAGCCATATTTTTCAAACAAAGTATTAGGTATAACAAAAAAAATTATAGGCTCTCTCTGAACAAGATAGAAAAAATTGAAATATCTCAAGGCAATCTACAAAAGGTTACTCTGACAAATGATAATGGCGTGTGGTTGGTCAATGGCATCATTCCTATTAAATACAATCATCTCAAGCAGATATACAATATAGTACTGAAAATGAAAAAGAAACAAAAGGTTAATGAACACATCTTGTTTGATGTGCGCAATGAGCTCATGAACTCACCAGAAGTCAGAATTTGGAGCAATGGTAGAATAGTCAAAAGCTTTTACATAGGCCAACCAATATCTGATTCCTCTGGTAATTACTATATGCCATCGGATGATATGCTAGCTTTTGTCGTTTATGTACCAGGTCAGAGATGCAATCTACAAGATTATTTCGTAACATACCCTAATTATTGGCGAGATTCACATGTATTACAGGGAATACTAAAAAAAGCAAAATTCATGATCTACCACGAACCAAAACACAGAAAAAAGAAAAAACATATAACAAACTCACTCAGACAACAATTATTTGATATTCAAACAAGTAAATACATAGACGAAGCCGGACTTATTGACTCTCTGCATTGGAAAGAAAAAAGAGCAGACTATCTGTGCAAAATAGAATTTCTCAACTCCGAAGAAATTCCAAAAGCCAAATTTACCTGCTTTGATCTGGGGCACAGATTCCTGGCATTATTAGAAGACTTTGGTGGTAACTGTGTAGCAGTTACACTCACAAAAAAAGATTTACAACTTCTGAGAAAAGTAAACAACTGATATTTACTCATTCTTTTTTATCTTTGTAAACCAAAATGAATTTTAACCCTCATGGCTATGAACAAAGAATTATTTGTCTATAACTCACTTAGTAGAAAAAAAGAAAAATTTGAACCAATAAATCCGCCTTACGTGGGTATGTATGTATGCGGCCCCACAGTATATGGCGACCCACATCTGGGACACGCACGCGCAGCAGTCAGCTTTGACGTTGTTTTCCGTTATCTAAAATACCTGGGCTACAAGGTCCGTTATGTCAGCAATATTACAGATGTAGGGCACCTAGAGCACGACGCGGACGAAGGCGAAGACAAAATTGCCAAAAAAGCTCGAATTATGCAGCTCGAACCAATGGAAGTCGCTGATTATTACACACGTCGCTACCAGGACTCTATGCGTCGCATGAACGTTCTACCACCGTCTATTCAGCCACACGCCAGCGGACACATACCTGAGCAGATAGAAATGGCGCAGAAAATTCTTAAAAACGGGTTTGCTTATGTGAACAATGGCTCGGTATATTTTGACCTCGAGAAATTCAGCAAGGTTTATCCTTATGGCAAGCTCTCTGGTAAAAAATTAGAAGACCTTATCTCTGAGAGCCGTGAGCTTCAGGGCACAGAAGAAAAACATAACCCATTTGACTTTGCACTGTGGAAAAAAGCCGACCCTCGGCACATAATGCACTGGCATTCTGAGTGGAGCGAAGGTTTCCCTGGTTGGCATCTCGAATGTTCTGCCATGAGCACAAAATACCTAGGCGAACAGTTTGATATTCACGGTGGCGGCATGGATTTGCAATTTCCACACCACGAAAGCGAGATAGCACAGTCTGTTGCAGCTAACGGCAAAGAACCCGTAAAATATTGGATGCACAACAACCTCGTTACGATTAATGGGCAGAAAATGAGTAAATCACTGGGGAATTTTATCACACTTTTTGAACTTTTTGATGGAGAAAAACCCGATGACGGACGACGTTTACCTTTAGACCGTACCTTTAGCCCAATGACTGTACGTTTCTTTATACTTCAATCACATTACCGCAGTCCTTTGGATTTCTCGCAAAAAGCACTCGAAGCTGCCGAAAAAGGCTTTCGTCGTCTAATGAACGGACTTAAAACTCTGGACAAACTCAAGGCATCCCAGCAATCAACAGTCGATTTCCAACCAATAATAGACCATGTATTCCTCGCTCTCAATGACGACTTTAATACACCTGTAGCCATTGCTGAGCTCTTCGAAGGTGTCAGACTTATCAACCTTATCAGCGACGGCAAAGAAAAAATCTCAGCAACAGACCTGGAAAAAGTCCAGAAATTTTATAATGACGTGGTGCATGACATTCTCGGACTCGAATTCGAAGAACAAGGCTCAAACGAAATCGTGGATAAGCTCGTTGACATGATTCTAACTCTTCGTATGGATGCTAAGAAACGCAAAGATTTTGAAACAGCTGACCAAATCCGCGATCAATTGGCAAAACTTGGCATACGAGTAAGAGACACACGGGACGGCTTTGAATGGGAATTTTTTTAATGCCATTTTCTCAAAATAAGCTTAGCTAACAGAGAGAGCATGAAAAACACAGCAATACAATTCACAGACCTGGGAACCGTCGAATATACCAAGGCATACAAAATACAGCTCGAATATCTGAATAAAAACATAAGTCTAAAAGAGCAAGGTCTGACAACCGAAAACACGGTTCTTTTTGTCCAGCATCCCCACGTCTATACTCTGGGCAAACATGGACATCGCTCAAACCTGAAAATATCTGAGCAAAAACTAAAAGAAATAAACGCCATTTTCGTACAAACAGACCGTGGAGGTGATATTACATATCACGGTTACGGACAGTTGGTTATCTACCCTATTGTGGACCTGGACAACTGGGCATTAATGACAAGACGATATATCTATTCCCTCGAACAGGTAGTTATAAACATGCTCAAAGAATACGGACTGAACGCCACTCGGCTGGAAAATGCACCTGGTATATGGATGACCGACCGTACACTACCCGAAAAAATATGCGCTATCGGCGTACGAATCATCCACGGAATAACTATGCATGGCTTAGCATTGAACGTCAACACAGACCTGAGCTACTTTGACTACATCAACCCATGCGGCTTCACAGACAAAGGCGTTACATCAATGAAAAAAGAGCTCGGACAAGACATTGACATGAGAGAAGTAAAAGAAAAATTCAAGCAGCATTTCACGCAAGTCTTTGACCAACTGCAATAAGGCTTGCTTAGCTGCTTAATGCTGTGCAAAGCTACACAAAATAAAAAGAAGGGCTACCACATGGTAGCCCTTCTTTTTAGAACAAGGAATTTTTTACTTAATGCCTGGGCGTGTATCCCACCACATAGCACCCCAGAATTTATCTACGATAGACTGGGCACTAATAGCAGCATTGAGATTTGCACTGTTGAGGTTCTGCTCATCTGTTGGATATGGATAACGCTGTGGCGAACGATTGTGCAATCCAGCATACGAAGATCCTGGAGGCGTAGGCATCTTTGGATAGTCTGTCAAACGCATGAGAGCCCATTCTTCCTGACCTTGTTTGTAAAGAGCAATCCATCTCTGAACCCAGATACGTACTAAATCGTCTGGTACAGGGCTGCCTGATTCACCACGTACAAAGTTGAACATAGAGCTTGTACTTGTCCCGTTCCATGCAACCTTAGGCAGAGCTTCATAAGTTGCCTCTTCAGTAAGAATATTCTGACCATAAACAGGATCTTCGCCTGTCTCTGCAAATGTCGCTGCTATGCCATTCATATAATGTGTATGTGCATCTACTGGATCATTATCCAGACGATAATAAAGGTCTGCCAGATCAAACTCTACTTCTGCATAACGCATAAACCATGTATATCCATTAGGCACCATACGGTAAAGATAACCCATACGGGAAGTTCCTGATACGTCGCCAGCAGAAGAAGTAGGACCTTCTAACTGACCTTTGAACTCATCTGCTGGAATTGGATACTTGAATGCTGAATCACCATAATCATACTTTGCACCAGACTGGATAGCATAAGCATAAATACGTGGGTCTTGCCAGCTTACTAATGTATCAATGAATGTCTTGGCATCACCATGGTCATCACGTCCTGCAATGAAGTAATTATTATACCAAGGCTCATAATATGGCGACTCTCCTGGCCATTTCAATTTAGCTTCGTCTGCACGGCTTCCAAATACCTTATAAGTTCCAGCCTTTATATCATTGAAGATAGACTGTGCGTCAGAAGGATCAACATAAGAAATATGTGTAGCCAGACGCAGAAGCAGTGAACCAGCAAACTCCTGCCACTTTGTCCAATCACCACCATACATAAAGTCACCATTTCCTATTTGACCGCCCTGAGGGCCAAACATGTTATAAGCTGTCTTCAGACTATCTATCAAAGCCATATAAATAGACTGCTGTGTGTCATACTTTGGATTTGTGATACCATCTGTCTCAGCACTAAGGGCCTGAGAGAATGGTATATATCCCCACTGGTCTGTAGCCATAATCCACAGAAATGCACTGAAAGTCATAGCAGCAGCCTTGACATTATCGCCATAGACATCATTTGGATTGGCATCAGCCAGCTGTTCTACTTTTTTCAAGTCCTCAAGTAACGTGAAATAGTTTCTCCATGCAGTATTGATTGTACTTTCACGTTCGTCCAAACGTGATTCATCTGTATATTGTATTTTTGTAACAACTCCGGCATAACTAAGGAAGTTATTCATACCCTGCCAGTCATCAAAGAAGGCGTCGCCTGTAGCGCGAATCACATGGCCTAACACTGTTGTAGGAGGCACTGATGTTGGGTTGTTCGGGTCTGTATTCAATTCCTCCCAACCCTTAGTACAAGAGCTTAGCATAAATATGCCAGCCAGTAATATAGCTATTAAGTATGTTAGCTTTTTCATAGTGGAATATTTTTTTGTTTATTTAAAATCTTTACCAGATTTTCTTTGGGGTAGCCCCCTACTGAGGGCTACCATAGATTTTTTTATTTAAAAGCCTATTGTTAATTTGAAACCAAGGCTACGTGTAGGAGGAATCTGGTACTGCTCAAATCCAATGGCTGTACCATAGGATACTTCAGGATCAATGTGGGCACGATTGCTCTTATCTGTGTACAGCAAAGCCAGATTGTGCCCTACAAACGAGAACTTAAGATCGCGGATGAATCCAAGCTTGCTTACCAAACTCTTGGGGAAATTAATTGTAAGTGCTGCTTCACGCAGTTTTACGTAAGTACCATCTATAATAGATGGCTCAATGCCCATTCCCCAATAACCTTCAAAATAGGTCTGAGGAGCTACTACTGTAGTATTCTCTACTGGCTCAGATACAGGATTTCCATCTGCGTCTGTATAAATTATTGAGCCATCTTGACCTACAGCACCATATACCGCCTGCTGACCTTTTAATACATCCTTACCTACAACTAAACCGTTCTCACGGATATTTCCGGCTGCTGTGTACTGCAGGATACCAGCATAAGCACCAAACCAATCTGTTACTGAGAAGAGCTTACCACCCTTACGCATATCTATCAGAAAACTTAAACTAAGCCACTTAAAGGTAAATGTATTACGAATACCACCTGTCCAGTCTGGAATAACAGATCCATATTCCAGCATGCCAATGGAAGGGAGAGGTAACCCATTAGCACTATTAATTATAACTCTACCCAAAGAGTCTCTCAAGATACCAGGGCCACGTAATACACCATAAGTTTCGCCTGGACGTGCCTGTACTGTAGCTCCTTTCCATGTTCTATTAAGCTGATAAGATTCCAAATCACCATAAAGCTTATTAACCATATCGATATCCTTGGCCCAGTTAACCTCAACATTCCACTCAAAATTCTTTGTCTTAATTGGTGAACCATTAACAACAAGCTCTATACCCTTGTTCTCTATCTCACCAGCATTTAGACGCATTGATGTAAATCCCGAAGAAGGTGCAATATCAACTGCCAAAATCTGGTTGCGGGATTTCATGTCATAGAGTGTCAAATCAAATCCCAGATGATTCTTGAAGAAACGCATCTCTGCACCTAACTCAGTCGAAGCTGTCATCTCAGGCTTGAGATCCAGTGGAGGCAACGAATTAGTATAAGAGAAAGCAGTTACACCACTGAACGGCTGATCTGCGGCATAAACACCACTCAACTGATAAGGCCCTGTATCATTACCTACAACAGCGTAGCTAGCACGTAGTTTAGCAAATGAGAGGAAATTAGACTTAATATGCAGAGCATCTGTCAGGATTGCGCTACCCCCAAAAGAGTAATACATATAGCTCCAGTTTTCTGGAGGCAATGTACTAGACCAATCATTACGAATAGAACCACTCAAATACAACCAGTTTTTGAAAGAAAGATTGCCCTGGAAGAAAACACTATTTGTCTTCATACGAGAATCATACTGCCTTGTAGCCGGATTACCATGGACATTACCTATTGTAAAGAAGTCAGGTACTGTCAGCTCATTAGCTCTGAATGACATGAAATGATAGTTGTCAGAACGATAATTAGCACCCAGCAAGCCATTGAAACTCAAAGTACTTGGAATAATATCAAAATTCATATTGAAGAAAGCATCTGCATTCAATTCATCAAATGTACGAACACTCTGCCAGAATCCACCACCTGTCGAATTAGCTGGACCTCCAGCAATACCAGCTTCCTGAGACAGACTACCCCAGACATGCTTACGTACCTCTGTATAATAGTCATTACCTATACGAACCATAAAGTTCAACCACTTAGCAATATCATAGGTAAACTTTATATTGCCAAAAATACGGTTACGTGTACGAGAAGTTGTGTTTACATTAACAGTGTAATATGGATTGTTGTGATAACTGTGGTTCCAGTTGTACGGATAGCCAAATGGATCTAACTCTTGCCAGTGATCACGCAAAGAATTCATGTTAATCTGACGACCAAACCAAGAACCTATTGACTGCATTACGTTGTTTTCGTCATAACCACCACCTGGCAGATTGTTGCTGTGGTTGTTAACATAGTTTAAATTAGCTTCAGCTTTCAGCTTCTTACTCATCTGAATCTTGCCATACAAAAATACAGAATTTTTTGTGAGGTCCGTGTTAGGAATAGCACCCTTAACTGTCTGATTAGATACGCTCAAACGTGCACTTGACTTATCTCCACCACCAGTAATAGCAACAGAATTATCAAAGGTCAAACCTGTCTGGAAAAAGTCATGTACATTCGTCGGATGAGAAATCCATGGCGTTGGTTTGTAACCTATGAAATTGCCATTATTGTCATACTCAAGAGGAGAATCAAACTGAGGAATCAAAAGACCATCATCGAGGCGTGGTCCCCAACTTTCATCCATACCATCATTTACTCCATTCCAGTTACCATCATAATAAGAAAAACCCTCTGTTGTTGCCCATGTCTGGTAATCTGGAATTCCTAATGCATCTTTATATTTATTATACCAATACTCACTTCCGTAATAACCCTGACCATATTTATTCTGATAATGAGGAAGGATATAGACATTGTCAAATGTAACGCCTGTAGAAATCTTAAGTCCTAGACCTTTTTTACCAGCCTTCTTTGTAGTAATAAGAATAACACCATTAGCACCACGGCTACCATAAAGAGCAGTAGCATTAGCGCCTTTCAGAACAGAGATAGAAGCAATGTCATCTGGGTTAAGGTCCATGATAGCGTTACCAAAGTCAACACCACCCCACTGAGAACCGCCATAAGTAGCGTTGTTAATTGGTGTACCGTCAACAACGAACAGAGGCATGTTATTGCCGAATGAACGGTAACCACGAATAACAATATTTGCTGAAGAACCAACTGCACCAGAAGATTGTGTGATCTGAACACCTGCTATTTTACCAGAAAGTGCTGTCAAAACGTTAGTAGTTTTAACTTGCGAAACTTCATTACCACTTACTTCCTGTACTGCATAGTCCAGAGCCTTCTTCTGACGGGTAATACCAAGAGCGGTTACAACAACTTGCTGCAATCCGACAGCTTGTTCTTTCAACTGAACATTAATTACATTACCCGTGATTGGCACTTCAACTGTCTTATAACCTACAAAGCTAAAAACAAGTGTTTTTGCCGTTGCAGGTACGTTAAGAGAATACTTACCATTTACATCGGTAATAGTACCGACATTTGTACCTTTTACTACTACAGATACACCAGGCAAAGCACTACCGTCTGTTGCACTGGTAACAGTACCTGTAATAGTCTTCTGAGCAAATGCTTGCATCCCCAGCATACCAAGGAATGCAACCAATAACATTAATTTTCTCATAAACCCTTGGTTTTTTAGTTTTTCACACTAAGGTTTCATTAACAAATTTATAAAACCATCTTAATTTTCCAAAAAATTTGAATAGTTTTTGTAAAAATCATTAAGGATAGCCAATTTTTCAAAACATTTATAAACAATACATTAATATATAAACCTTTTTATAAAATTATTAAAATACAGTACATTAAAATAATTTATCTTTTATTGGAACAAAAATTGAGAACACCGACCTTTCAATAAAAAAAGCGGCTTCCAACTTTTGTAGGAAGCCGCTTTGTATGCGCTTTAGACAGAACTCTATTTTACCTGGTCAGGATAAAGAGGATAATGCTCCATCATCTCATTTACCTTGTGTCGAACATCATCAATTACCTCTTCCTTATCTATATTCCTAATAACTGTGTCTATCCATTCAACAATCTGACGGATGCCGTCTTCTTTTACACCACGTGTAGTAATAGCAGGTGTCCCAACACGTATGCCAGAAGTTTTGAAAGGCGAACGATGGTCACCAGGTACCATATTCTTATTCAAGGTAATGTCTGCACGTTCAAGCGCCTTCTCGACTTCCTTACCAGTCAGGTCAGGGAAATTTTGCCGCAGATCAATGAGTATCAAATGATTATCCGTACCACCAGAAACAACTTTATACCCGCGAGCTAAAAATTCATTTGCCATTACTTGCGCATTTATCTGCACCTGTTCCATATACCTGCGAAAATCATCGGTAAGTGCCTCGCCAAATGCCACTGCCTTTGCAGCAATAACATGCTCCAGTGGTCCACCCTGCAAGCCAGGGAAAACAGCGGAATCAATAACCTGGCCCATAGTCTTTACTATTCCCTTGGGTGTCTTTATGCCCATGGGGTTCTCAAAATCTTTGCCGATTAAAATTATTCCGCCACGAGGACCTCTGAGTGTTTTGTGTGTCGTTGATGTTACGATATGGGCATAAGGAAACGGGTTCTTCAGTAGTCCTTTGGCAATCAAACCTGCAGGATGTGCTATATCAAACCACAGTAATGCTCCGACCTTGTCTGCAATGGCACGCATACGTTCATAATCCCAATCACGGGAATATGCCGAAGCTCCACCCAGAATAACTTTTGGTTTATGCTCTAGAGCTAAGCGCTCCATTTCGTCATAATCTATCCAGCCGTCATCTGTTACGTGGTAATGCACGACATTATAAAGCTTGCCAGAATAATTCACTGGTGAACCATGCGTTAGATGACCTCCATGCGACAGATCCAGCCCGAGGTAAGTTTCGCCAGGGTTCAAAAGAGCCATCATCACAGCTGCATTAGCCGAAGCTCCTGAATGTGGCTGAACATTGGCATATTCTGCTCCGAATAATTCCTTGAGTCGGTCAATAGCCAGCTGCTCTGTCTTGTCAACAAATCTACAGCCACCATAATATCTTTTGCCAGGATAACCCTCTGCATATTTATTAGTCATCACAGACCCCATTGCCTCCAAAACTTGATGGCTGACAAAGTTCTCCGATGCTATAAGTTCTACACCTTTGCGCTGACGTTCATATTCTTCGTGAATAATTTCAAAAACCTTCTGATCTCTTGTTATTGCCATGTTTTTATATTTTTAATTTTTAGGAACAAGCTTCCAAACTTTAAGATATGCTATCTGAACATAAGATTTCGGCGCTATAAAAAATCCTATATATCTGCCTGTAAATGGTGTATAGTCCATTTTGTAAATCAGCTGATCATTAATATAAAAATAGTAATAAGAGCCTATCTTTCTCACTGTCAACTCATTAAAGTCAGATCTATTGATACTGACCTTTGTCGTACCCATTATTTTCTGGTCTACTCCAGTACTCTTAATTACAATATAGTCCCCCAGCTGTGTGAATCCCAACAAAAATTTTACTCCAAAGATCAAATCTCCCCAGAAAAGCCCATTGGGCTTCTGCAAATCACCACTTATAAATTTCATCTTGGTATCTATCTCAAAATTCTCTGATGGATCAAAATAAATAGCTTTACCATCATAATATGGGAAATCAAACGGATTTGAATAAAACAAAAAACCATCCTGAATACGATTCAAATCACCAGCCCCTTCGTGCAACCAGTCAAAACGGTTATCAACAAAATCATCAACAAAAATCCGCTGCCTCTGGTATAATACAGAGTCAACCTTCACTGTCAGACTCTGTGTTTCCTGTGAAAACAGGGGAATAGGTATCAGAACAAAAAGAAAAAATAAAACTTTACCCATCTGTAAGGTATTTTTTAACTCTTAATTATATTTAGGCGTCTAAGTAAATCATCCTTATACGACTTTGCAATAGTCAAACTTTTTTTCTGGCCACGATAAAAAATAATAGCATAATTATCTTCTATAGCATCTATCTTATTGACATTCACTATAAAAGAACGATGTATTCGCATAAACATCTCTGGCCGTAAAATCTTCTCTATAGCCTTCATAGTAAAATGTATTGTATGACGGCCACGCTCAGTATAAATAGTAATGTAATTCTCCAACGCTTCTATCCAATATATCTCTTCATAGAAAATCTTCTTGAAGACCGATGAATTTTCCTTTATAAAAACCGCATTCTCTTCAAGGCGGGAAAATTTATATTTGTCGAGTCTATCTTTTACTCTCTCTACAGCTTTAACAAAACGCTGATAATCAAAAGGCTTGAGCAGATAATCATCTACTTCATAATCAAAAGCGTCCACAGCGTACTTATCCTTTGCTGAGATTATAACTATTGCTGGCGAAGACTTCAATGCTGAAAGAAATTCCAACCCACTCATCCCTGGCATCTCGATATCAAGAAAAATCAGATCAATATCATCTATATCAATATTCTTAAGAGCATCCTCGGCACTGGAATATGTCCCCACCAAATCACAATCTTTAACCTTTTCTGCGAACTTCTTAATCTGGATGTGAATAAGCTTATCGTCATCTATTACAATACATTTCATTTGGCTATTTATTTTGTTTACTTCAAAATTACGATTTTTTTATTTTCTAAAAAATATTTTACTCTATAAAACCTTGATGTTTAATGTCGAAATTTTGTTTATTTTGCAGAAATTAGTAACTACAAATGCCAAAACAACAATGGAAAAAGAAAACAAAGATTTTCTAACAGACAAATATTATTACGACGAAGACAGCTTCCAGTCAGTACAATTCTTCCCAAAAGAAAGAACAGAAAAGCTTGCACAACAGTACAAAAAAATCCTGGAGACCTTAGGCGAAGATACTAATCGCGAAGGACTTACAAAGACACCTATGCGCGTGGCAAAAGCCATGCAATACCTTACACAAGGATATTTCCTGGATGCAGAAAAAATTCTGGAAAGCGCAAAATTCCATGAAGACTACCAGGATGTCGTTATTGTCAAAAACATCGAGCTTTACTCTTTGTGCGAACATCATATAATTCCGTTTTTCGGTAAGGCTCACGTAGCATACTATCCCAATGGTTTTGTTACGGGACTGAGTAAAATACCACGGGTTGTCGATGCTTATGCCAGACGACTGCAAATACAAGAGAGACTTACAAACCAAATACACGATACTATAAACAAAGTACTTGCCCCTAAAGGCGTCGCCGTGGTTATCGAAGCATACCACCTATGCATGATGATGCGCGGTGTACAAAAACAAAATTCTTACACTGTTACTATTGCTTCCTCTGGTGTATTCAAATCCGAGCCAGAGAAACTTAGTTATTTCCTAGATCTGATTGGCATTAAAAGCTAAAAATTCAAAACTATGTTACTTTTTATAATCTTAGTAATCGCAATGGTGGCGCTAATAATTTATTTTGCGACCCTGACTGTCAGAAAAAAGAACCCTAAATTTATTCCTCCAGAAGTGAAAGATGAACCTGATCTTAATAAATTAGAACATTTGGTTAGCAGCGTTAAAAAAACACAGCAGCCAGAACAAGAAGAAAAAACCGCAGAACAGGCACAAAACGAAGAAACTCAGGAAGAACAAGATAACACAGAGGACCAAAATGAACAAGAAGACGAACAAAACAGTGAACAACAAAACTCTGGTAAAAGACCACGTGGAACTCCACCCAAAAAACCACCTACACTCAACCTGCGTCAGGCCATGAAAACAAAACAATTCCTTGACAGAAAAGGATAATAATCTGACAAACGAACATCAAGTTCCAATATTTCTTGCTGAAAATAATATAATAACCCGTGAGCAAAGAATAATACAGCATAAGTTGCAAATAAAAGACTAAAAGCAAAAAAATGAAGACTACAAAACCAATTATTCTCTCACTTTTTACTTTAGTAGTAATACTCTTAATATCAAGCTGTTCCAATAAACAAATCTTGTTAGAAGCCGAGCAGCTCCAAATATTAAACTTCATTCAATCATCTGGATTGGACTTTGATACACTGCCCAGCGGCGTATTATTACACGTTGACACCAGCTATGATTCCACTGCTATCTATCCCAACGATCAAGTGTTGCTCGTATATACTGGCTACAATCTGGATAATAATGACAAAATATTTATAAAAAATGACTCTGTCTATATTGCAGTCAATGACCCATACCTGCTGGACGGCTGGCGGGACATATTCCTTACTGTGAAAAATAAAACTTACGGAACAGCAATTTTCCCATTCTATGCTGCTTATAATAAAAAACGAATTGCCAACGTAGCACCTTATTCCACGCTTGTTTTTGACTTTTATGTTGAGAAATACGAACCACAGAACCAGCAAAAATGAGAATTAAATTACTATTAATCAGCCTATTATTAAACTTTTCCCTATTTGCACAACAAAATAATTGGAACCTGGCTAAGCCTTTGGATAACCTGACACTGGTCTCCACATTTGGCGAACTGCGGCCAGACCATTTTCACAGCGGCCTGGACTTCTCAGGCCATGGACATACTGGCGATCCTGTCTATGCAATCGACGACGGTTACATCTCTCGCATTAGTGTCAGCTCGGACGGCTATGGTAATGCTCTTTACATCACACATCCTAACGGGAAAAAAAGTGTTTATGGTCATCTTCTCCGCTTTATTCCAGTGATTCAGCAATATGTCGAGCACGAACAATACAAACAATGGAAATTTGAAATTACCATTTATCCACAGCCCGGTTTATTCAAAGTAAAAAAAGGCCAGATTATTGGCTACGTCGGTAGTACAGGACGTTCTTATGGCCCACATCTGCATTTCGAAATTCGTAATGCCCTCTTGGACTACCCCATGAACCCTCTTCTGTTCATTCATGGGATCAGCGACCATACACCACCCCGCATTTTTCGCTATGCTGTTTATCCAGCCACAGACACTTCTCTGGTACAAGGCAGGAAGCGCAAAATCATTCTGCCAGCAACGCATACCACTGAGATAACGACTTTCGGTCCAGTTTACTTTGGCATTGAAACCTACGATTTTACAGACGGACATTACAACCGCAAAGCAGTTTACGATGTACGTCTTTTCGTCGATGACTCTATGCTCCTGTGGTATAGGTTTGACAAGTTTCTTTTTAGCCATACACGGGACGTGAATACTCTAATGGATTACTCTGCCTATATCCACAAAAAATTCAAGATACAACGTTCTCTGATAACCCCAGGTAATCGTCTGTGTATTTATAAGTTACATACGAATAATGGCATTTTCAACCCATGGCCCGGACGCCACAAAATTACTTATGTTGTTTCTGATTTCTTCGGTAATAAAGCACGAATTACATTCTGGATAAATGCTCTCGCTCACACAACTATCAAGCCAGCTACAAAACACAATTATACAGTTATCCCTTACGGCAAAGCCTTTAGACTGGACACGAGCTGCCTGACGCTGATAGTCTCAGACACAGCTCTTTACGACTCGCTTCATTTTCACTATTCCGTCCTGAGTAATAATTTTGACAATCTCTCGCCACTCTTCCTGATTCAGGACTATGGCACTCCTCTACGCTGGCCAATTGAATTGAGATTTCGCATAAAACCAAAAACAGATACAAACCACCTTGTGGTGGCATACATTGATTATAAAGGCAATACTCATAGTCTGGTAACCAGCATCAAAAACGGTCAAGCAATAGCTCTGAGCCGCAGATTCGGGAAATTCTACCTCACTCACGATACCATTAAACCTCAGGTAAAACTCATCTCTTCGTGGCAACTGACCAAAGGTCAAAAACTTATTTTTAAAATTTCGGACAATATGAGTGGTATTGCACTTTACCGGGTATTTGTCAATCGTCGATGGGCACTTTTCGCTTATGATGCCAAAACTTCAACATTATCAGATATAGTCAGCGACCGGGACTTCATCAAAGGGAAAAACCACGTAAGAGTATATCTAAGCGATCATGCAGGAAACATAAAAACACGAGACTTTCTCATTACTGTCAGATAAGTGCAAAACACTGCTCAGCCACAAAGACATTAGAAAAGCAGCCTATAAGAAATATGAATCTTTGACCCGCGGGCTGATATTCTACTTCCAGTTGTGCCCAACGCATAAGTGATATTGAGCATTGCTTTTTTTAGCTTCAGATTAATCCCAAGCCCGGCTGCAAAAGTATGCACAGCTTGCTCTGTGCTGACAGTCTTTGTCTGCAAAAAGCCCTTTTCTGCAAAAGCCAAAAGATAAGATTGTCCGAAACGTAACCTTGGTTCGAAAGTTATGAGATAAAAAGATGTTGCTGTGAGCTGCTGCTCGCCAAAACCTCGAAAATCTTCGTACCCCCCCAGGTGCATCACCTCATTATCAAAAATTACTGGACTAAACAGAGCTCTCGAACGCGCACGAAACAAAAGTGTAATATTGTCCCTAATTCTTGTAAATTTCTGCAAATCAAAAGAGTAATTCATAGACCAGGAAGCCGAGTCCAACAAAATCTTACGTCCATAACCCATGCTGGCTCTGAATAAAAAACCTTGCATTGGCACAAAACTATTATCTCTTGTATCCACAAAAATAGTCGTGTTGACCAACCTCTTGCGAACCGACTCCTGCGATTGCCCAGAGTGTGATGTTAAATTATTTTCACTTTGCCATGAAACCCGCAAATAATCTAATGTGCGAAAATAATAGGCTAATCCAGCAGAAAAAGAAACATTGAGCTGCGAAGTATCAATCTTTTGCCCAAATAAATGCAGATTTACCCCAGCTGGCAAGCCAAATATATAAGGCACTTGCAGGTTCATCTTCAGCTGCTGCCACTGCGGCCGTGGACGATCCCATGACAGAGCAAAATCTTCTGCCTGAAACAAAGCACGAAGATGCAGGCTCAAATGCCCCACTGTTGTCAGCCGCCCATTCTCATAATGCAAACCTATTAGTGCCTGGGCAGAATTAACCCGTCTGCGTGAAAGGCTCAGTATTGGACGCGCCAGACCAGGATAAAACACGACAGATGGCGTGTCCTTTAGAGTAAGGAAGTCCAGATGGCTTATCAATTCAGGGATGCGCCTGAGTGCCTGATAGGAAAATGGTTTGCCCACCGAAAGAGATAAATAATTTTGCAAAAATCTTGTGTTTATTCTCTCAGAGTCCAGGACAGTGAGTGTATCATAAACATAATAATCGCCCCTGTCCACACGCACTATGCACGAAAAATGCCGGCCATAGAGATTGCACTTTTGCCCGATCAGATGTGCAAAAGGATACCCCTTATTCCTTATCAACGATAGTTGCTTATTTACCAATTGTTCGGTTCGCCCAGGCGAGAAAACTTGTCTTTTTTTTAAAACAACATTTGTGTCATTATCCTGAATAATTATCAGTGTATCAAGATAATATCGCTGGCCCTTGTGAACAAAACAAATGATATTCTTGGGCCGGTAAAATGCAGTATCAACAGATGCTTCCAGATAGCCCCTGGCACGTAATGATTTCACAAAACTTAGTTCCACTCTATCAACAGCCGAGCTATCCGTAATATACCTTTTCAAAATCCTTTTACCAGTGCTAACATCAACAAATTTCACGGTAATTCGCTGGGCTACAGCATTATTCATCAGAAAAGAGAAAAAAATGATTATTTTGATAAATTTGAACATTATTTAACCATAAAAAATTACATCATGAAGCTTAACAAAGATATAATAATTGCCATTGACGGACATGCATCTTGCGGTAAAAGTACGCTTGCCAAACAGTTGGCAAGTACTCTGGGATACACATATATCGACACAGGCGCTATGTACCGCAGTGTTACACTATATGCCATGCAAGCAGGACTTATCACTGACCATGTCCATACACAAGAATTGATTAATGAGCTGAACAAAATACACATTGAATTCCGCTACAATGCAAAATTACAAAAGGCAGAAACCTATCTGAACGGCAAGAACGTTGAAGAACAAATCCGCGGCATGGAAGTTTCTGACTGGGTCAGCCCAATAGCAGAAATAGCAGAAGTACGTGCACATCTCGTGCACCTTCAGCAGCAGATGGGCAAAAACAAACGCATAGTCATGGACGGCCGCGATATTGGCACAGTGGTATTTCCACAAGCAGAACTCAAATTATTCCTAACAGCCAGCGCACAGGAACGTGCACGTAGGCGTTTTCTCGAACTTAAACAAAAAGGACAAGACGTAAGCTTTGAACAGGTGCTACAAAACGTCGAACAACGAGACCGAATAGACAGCACACGCGCTGTCTCGCCACTCAAACCTGCCAGCGACGCAATAATCATTGACAACACAAACCTGAACATAGAAGAACAATTCGCCGTAGCCGTCTCAATACTCTCTGTACGCTTTGGCAATGGCATTGACTGCCTGCTATGAAAAAACTAATAATTATCTTGGGAATATTCTAACAAAAAATTACTTTTCGTAATAAGTTTAAAATTAGTATAAAATGAAACACTACATAACTTATATTACGATTACGCTGTTTTTTTTCCTGGGAGCCTGCTCATCCAAACACAATAAAACACATACAAAATCCACTGTAATTGACACACTTACCACAAAGGTTGTTCAAATTGATGATACTCTGCACCACTTACACGGTACTATAAATGGTAATATTCCTTTGACAATGAATATTTTTATTCACAAGAATTCTGTCAATGGTTCAATGTACTATGATAAGTCAGACGAATACATATTTCTCAACGGCACAATAGACAAGTATGGGCAGATGAATCTGACAGGAACGCTAAACAACGGTAAGCAGACAGACATTTTTAAAGGACATTACAATAACAAAGTATATTCAGGCCAGTGGTCAAGCCCTTCTGGGAGCAAAACCATGGTCTTTAACCTGAAAAGAACAAATGATAATTGGCTCCTTTTAGACAGCTTTAGAATAATCATAAAAGACTCAGTATTATTTCACACTAAAGACTGGATAACATACACAGATAGTGAAGTAGCTATCTATCCCAAACTATTCCCGATTCCTTCGGCAGGGAGGAAGATAAAACAAAAAATCAATGAAATTCTTTTTAATAACGCCAAAGATATTGCAGGTTACAGAGATACGATGAAACAAAGACTAATTAACTGGCGTAACTTCCTGAAAGACACTATAGAAATTAACTCACCTTTCCCATTTATAAGCCAGTACTCAATAAATGCACTGGTAATTTATCAAAAAAACTTATTGCTCTCATTTGAGATAGCATTTTCATCATATAGCGGAGGTGCACATGGCTCTGAAGGAAATGGCTATTATAATTTCGACTTATACACTGGTAATGAAATAAAAATACAGCAAATCTTTTCTGCACCTATGGATACTATAAGAAAACATATAATCATACCAGGCTTGCGTAAATACTGCAAAAACATTTATAATCAAACACTTGAACAGTCAGTATTTAACGCTGACAGCATTGGCTGGCCAGATGAATTTTACTTTACAGACACAGGCATAGGCTTCCTGTATCAAGAATATAGCATAGCACCATATTATCTGGGAACGCCAAATTTTGAAGTCTCTTACAAAAAGCTCAAACCATACCTAAGCAACTTCATTCTAAAACGCCTGGGGCTAAACGAATAGCAATTTATAAAACGTCATTCCTAAGAAAAATAATAAATCCCTAAATAAAAAATCGACCCTTAATATTGCACACATCTCTATGACAACATATCAAAATAGCGTCGCGCAAACTGCACAATATTATCCTGCATAAACTTGCGTACAAATAGCTCAGTCGAAATTTTAACAGGTAGATTTCTGAACTGCTGGCTCTGGGAAAACACCTGTAGCAAATCTTTTTCCAATGCTGCAAATGACAATGGCGACGGATAAGAATCCACAGGATCAATAAATCCGTCAAAGTCTGTCCCTATGCTAAAAATATCCCATATCGTCTCATCTGGCATTTGCTGACCAGTAGTGTGTGCATAATCCAGGCTACCTTGCACCATAGAAACTATATTTTCCATGATTTTGTGTGCATCCGGAACTTTCGGCCCTGCCCACAGCACGTTCTGGTCGAAATTTATCCCAATCAGGCCTTTCGAACGCCAAATATGATAAACTTCTTCGGCAGAAATATTTGTCTGATTGTGCGAAAAAGGCGGATAACTATATATAACATTCTCTATTGTCTGGCTACCGCTATATGCAGCATGGCTATTTATTATTGGCAGGGAATAGTCCATTTCTTTGCTCACAAAATCATAATACTGCCGCCTAGCAGCAAGGCTAAAATGCTTTGTATCAATCAGAATTGGCCATTGCCCGCAGCTAGCATCCAGCCCAAGGAGACATCTTATAACCCGCCATCCATCTGTACCAATAGGATTACCCAGTCCAAAACTTTGATCAAGTATCTTTGTTAATTCATATATGCTATGTGCATGGCCGGCCAAACCATTAAAAAAATGATGTGTGAAGGTTATAAATACCGGTCGTACAGGATGCTGCTTTATCTGCTTGATATTATCGATTATGCGCGCCACATCAAGGTTAAACTTGTCATAAGATAATGTACCACTTATGAGGGCATGTGCGCCCTCGATAGAAGGTAAAGCAATTATTTTACTATCGTCTTCCATTACCAGCTCAAATTCCTGCCCATTGTGCGGGAAAGTCAGTTCATAGTTTCTAAACTGCGCTGGAATATCAATTGGCGGACGACGCTGATTGTATAGATAATCCATTTCTTTGACCAGAAGATTATAGAAATCATTAATCTGTGCAAAATTTGTATCCAACAGAAAGATAAATAAATCTCCTACGTTTCTGAATATTGCGGGTATCTTGAATCTTAAGCTATGAAGTACTTGCCAGCCTTTTTCTATATAACCCATAGCTGGAAATATAATTTTTACTTGCCCATTTATAAGATTCTGGACATTAGTTCGCGCCTTCCCACTACGTGCGACATAAGTAGTCCAGGTAAACTCCCATATACTCGAATAATTGTTATTCGTCGTATTGAGAAAAGGCTTTAGGGTTAAATGATTGTGAAGATCGCCATATTTTAGCAGCTTAGCCATTTTGTTTATATTGAAAATTTAACTCTATAGTCAAATAAACATTATCAGAACTGTAATTTATAAAATTTTTAGCATTTTTGATAAAAATAAGAAAAACTTATTCAATATGAGTTCAAAGCAAACCATTGGGCTAATAACGCTTGTGTCTTTATTTTTTATTTGGGGATTTTTCACATCAATGAATGACATTCTGATTCCTCATTTCCGAGATCAATTCACTCTGAGTTATTTCAAAGCAATGCTGGTGCAGTTCTCATTTTTCGGTGCATACTTCACCGGCTCTGTGATTTATTTTATTATCTCAATAAGTAGTGGAGACCCTATTAATCGTATTGGTTACAAAAAAGGTATAATGGTTGGTCTGGCTCTATCTGCATTAGGCAGTGCACTCTTTTATCCTGCTTCTGTGGTAGATAGTTATTGGTTTTTCCTCATCGCTTTGTTCATCGTTGGATTGGGGTTTACAATGCTCCAGATTTCTGCCAATCCTTATGTTGCTATTCTGGGTAAACCCGAAGGTGCCTCGTCGAGGCTGAATTTTGCTCAAGGCTTCAACTCCCTGGGCACAACAATAGGACCTGCATTGGGAGGTTATTTGATTTTCCATTATTTCCAGGGCGCTAAAGCCGTACAATATCCGTATCTGATTTTTGCTCTAATTTTTATTGCGCTTCTGTTAATTGTATGGGCTATTGACTTACCGCGTTATGTCGCTGATCAGACTATTGTCAAAGACGCTGGCGCACTGAAATATCCTTACCTGGTATTGGGTGTGATTGCCATATTCATGTATGTTGGCTCGGAAGTTAGCGTGGGCAGCATGATGATTAATTTCCTTGGTCTCAAGCAGATAGCTGGTCTGAGCCATGAGGCAGCAGCGACTTTTGTTTCCATTTATTGGGGTAGCTTGATGATTGGACGTTTTGAAGGTTCTGTGTCCCTGAGCCAAAACATGAAACAAGTGCAAAAATGGCTTGTTATGTTCCTGATTGCCGTAGCAGGATTTATTTTCTTTGGACTGGTCAAAGGCTTTGCTATACTGGGTTTTTACGCTATTCTTCTGATAATTAATTTTATAGGCTTCAT
>JALWCU010000354.1 GCA_027015275.1 Bacteroidales bacterium
CAAATAGTACTGTGTAGAATTCATATTCGCGAACGCCATAATGCCATAGAACTGTACCTGAGTGTGCATCAACATTTGGCCAGGGGTTCTTTGCCTTACCCTGTTCTGTCAGTATTGGTGGGACAATCTGATAAAGCTTATCAACATATTTGAACAATAGGTCGTCTTTCAGATGCTTGAGTGAGAATTCACGCTGTACCATATAACGCGGGTCTGTTTTACGCAGAACAGCATGTCCATAGCCAGGAATAACTTTACCAGCATTGAGAGTATCCCATACATATTGTTTGATTTCATCGTCGCTTGGCAGTTTGTTTCCGAATTTCTTCATCATGCCCTGTATCCATTTCAGAACTTCCTGATTTGCCAGACCGTGAAGAGGACCGGCCAGGCCATCGAGAGCAGCTGAGATAGAGTAATAAGCATCGCTCAGAGCAGAAGCAACCAGGTGTCCTGTGTGTGCAGAGACATTACCACTTTCGTGGTCAGCATGGATAATAAAGTACATACGCGCAACATCGTCGAATGGCTCGGGGATACCCATCTGATGAGCAAAATTACCACCCAGGTCAAGGTCATCTCTTGGATGGATGTGTGTATCACCTTTGTATTTCATTCGATAAATGTAAGCAGCAATGAGAGGGAGCTTAGCCAGAATGTCGAAAGCATCTTCGAGCATATATTCCCATGCAGTCATCTTGTCCCATTCATCACTTGCATAGAATTTTGCAAATTTACTTTCACGCTGCATTGTCAGAATAGCCGTAGAGAACATTGTCATTGGGTGAGAATCACGTGGCATGGTACGTAGAACATCAATTACATACTGTGGAACTCTGCGGCGCTTCTTGAATTCTTCGACTATTTCCTGTACATCCTCTTGTGTGGGAATATCACCTGTCAAGAGCAGGTAGAACATTGCTTCTACATAAGGGTAGTCTTTGCCGGCAGGCTTTGGTAATTTCTCAAAAACTTCTGGCAGTGTGTAGCCACGATAACGGATACCCTCATAAGGGTCAAGATATGAGATGTCTGTAACAAGACTCTTTACACCACGCATTCCGCCAATTATCTGGCGAATTGTTACTTCATCTGCCTTTACATTACCAAATTCTTTGACTAATTTGGTTGTACGGGGGCGGTGTGCCTCGATTTTGGCAGCTAATTTTTGTTTAAACTTTTCCATAGTTCAAGGTTTTTAGTGTTTCTCGTGTTTAAATTTATGAATTAAAATTAACTTTGGTGAAATTTTAATATGTTTCAGAAAATAGATTTTTGAGATATGCAAAAGATTTTTTACGCGCTTTTGTAAGAAAAATATCATATTTTTAATTTTGAATGTAAAATCTTAAAACTAAAAGCCATGGTTAACAAAATTACAGTTATCGGCGCAGGAAATGTAGGCGCCACAGTCGCTAACAATGTAGCAATTCGCAACTTAGCTGAAGAAGTTGTCTTAATTGACATTATAGAGAACCTTGCCAATGGTAAGGCACTTGATATGTGGGAAAGCTCTTCTATATGGGGTTTCCATTCTCGCGTAAAGGGCGTAACAAATGACTATGCAGCTAGTAAAGATTCTGACGTTATCGTTATAACAGCTGGTAAGCCACGTAGCCCTGGAATGAGTCGTGATGATCTTATTGGAACAAATGCAAAGATTGTAAGTGCAATTGCTACAGAGCTTATTAAGTACTCGCCAAATGCTGTGTTTATCATTGTTACGAATCCATTGGATGTAATGAGCTACGCTGTTTACAAGACTGTAACAAAATACGTTGACAAGCCACGTGGGCAGGTCTTTGGTATGGCTGGTACATTGGACGTTGCTCGTTATAAAGCTTTTATCGCAAGTGCTTTGAATGTCTCTCCTGATAATATTCAGGCATTGCTCATGGGCGGTCATGGAGATACAATGGTGCCTCTACCACGTTATACTAGTGTTGGTGGTGTACCTTTGACACAGCTCATGGACAAGAAGACTATTGATGAAATAATCGTACGCACACAGAAAGGCGGTGGCGAAATTGTTAATCTGCTTGGCACATCAGCTTGGTATGCACCAGGCGCTGCTATTATGCAGGTAGTAGAGGCTGTAGCTCTGAATAAACGTGAGATACTTCCTGTATGTGCTTATCTTAATGGTGAGTATGGTCATAAGGATATTTATATTGGTGTACCCGTTATTCTTGGTAAAAATGGTATTGAAAAAGTTGTAGAAGTCGAACTAAACGAGGAAGAACGTAAAGCATTTGATATCTCGGCAGGACATGTTAGAGAAGTAATGGATGTGCTTGATAATATGAATATTATCTAACTTTCGGACTATGCAATTTATAAAAGTGCAGATTTATGACTATCTTTGATAACTAAAACATTAAAAACAAAAAATTTAGATTATGGGATTAAATATTGTTCAAAAGATTATCAAATCACACTTATTGGAAGGTGAGATGGTCCCGGGCAAACCCATTGGAATTAGGATTGACCATACGCTAACACAGGATGCAACGGGGACCATGGCATATCTTCATTTCGAAGCTATTGGTTTGCCAAAAGTACAGACAGAACTTTCTGTTTCTTATGTTGACCACAATATATTGCAGACTGGTCCAGAAAATGCGAATGACCATTTATTTCTGGAGACAGTTGCTGCCAAATATGGTGTTTACTTCAGCAAAGCAGGTAATGGTATATGTCACCAATTGAATGTTGAGCGTTTTGCTATTCCAGGGAAAACATTGCTCGGCTCAGATTCGCATACTCCTACGTCAGGTGGCATTGGGGCTTTGGCCATAGGTGCAGGTGGAATGGATGTAGCACTGGCAATGGCTGGTGAGCCTTTTTATCTAAATATGCCAAAGGTTGTGTTGGTTAAATTAATGGGTAAGCTTAGGCCTTTTGTTTCTGCCAAGGACATTATCCTAGAGCTTTTGCGTCGTCTCTCTGTTAAAGGCGGTGTCGGTAAAGTATTTGAATATGGTGGACCTGGTGTTAAGGAATTGACAGTACCAGAGAGAGCAACAATAACAAATATGGGAGCAGAACTTGGGGCTACAACATCTATTTTCCCGAGTGATGAGCAGACATATTTGTTTATGAAGTCGCAGACACGTGAATCACAGTGGCGTCCATTGCAGGCTGATCCTGACGCATCGTATGACGAGGTTGTAGAGATTAATCTCGATGATCTTGAGCCAATGATTGCTATGCCGCATTCACCAGATAACGTTAAGAAAGTTAGCGAGATAGCTGGCACACCTGTCAATCAGGTAGCAATTGGTTCTTGTACCAACTCTTCTTACCGTGATTTGATGACAGTTGCCAAGATGTTTGAGTACAGTGGGCACAAGGTACATCCGCTTATAGAAGCAGCTATTTCACCTGGTTCTAAGCAAGTGCTCCACATGATTACACGCGAAGGTGCATATAACACATTGCTCGAGGCTGGTTTCCGTTTTCTGGAAAATGCCTGTGGACCATGTATTGGTATGGGCTTTGCACCACCTTCAGCAGGTGTGTCTGTCCGTACATTTAACCGTAACTTCTATGGTCGCTCTGGTACAAAGGATGCTGGTGTTTACCTTGCTTCACCTGAGACAGCCGCAGCTTCGGCTATGGCAGGTGTTATTACTGATCCTCGTGATCTTGGATTAGAGCCAATCCGTATTGTTTTGCCCGAGCATTTTGTTATCGACGACTCAATGATTTATGCTCCAGCAGCTGTACCTGAGGAAGTGGATGTTATAAAGCCGCCAACAATTAATTATGTTGGATACAAAGAGCCTTTGACAGAAAAAGTACAAGCCGAAGTTTTACTAAAGGTTGGTGACAATATTACAACAGACCATATAATGCCAGCTGGTGCCAAGATTTTGCCTCTGCGTTCGAATATTCCTGAGATTTCAAAATATGTTTATTACGTTGTAGATGAGACATTTGCAGAACGTGCACTTAAAGCTAAGGAGACAAAAGGCGGCGGCATTATTGTAGGTGGAGAGAACTATGGACAGGGCTCCTCACGTGAACATGCGGCTCTGGCACCTATGTATCTGGGGATTAAGGCTGTTGTTGTGAAATCATTCTCAAGAATACATCATGCAAATTTGGTTAACTTTGGTATTCTTCCATTACTTTTTGTTAATCCAGAGGATTATGAGAAAATTGAGCAAGGCGATGATATAGAGCTGGATACATCTAATTTTGCAGCTGGTGATGATAATGTTCTTATGCTCAGAGTAAAAGGCAAGGATATTGAGATACCAGTTAAGCATGGTCTTGACGAGCGTCAGGTCGAGATTATCAAGGCAGGTGGAATCTTGCGTTATGTTAAACAAAAATTTGAAGCACAAAACAAATAAAAACGTAAAAAACTATGGATTATAAATGGCATAAATTACCAAAAACTGGTCATAAAATAGAGCTTGACCAGTATAAGACTCCTATAGTGCCTGATGACCCGATTATACCTTACATTGTGGGGGATGGCATTGGTATAGATATTACGCCTGCTATGCTAAAGGTCGTTGATGCAGCAGTGGAAAAAGCCTTTGGTGGAAAACGTAAGATTCATTGGTTCGAGGCACTGGCAGGTCAGCGTGCTTATGAACGCACTGGTGAGTTTATTCCACAGGAGACTTTGGATGTTTTGCGTCAGTTTGTAATTTCTATCAAGGGACCGCTAACAACGCCGGTTGGTGGTGGTATCCGTTCTCTGAATGTAACGATTCGTCAGGAGCTTGATCTTTATTCTTGCGTTCGTCCGGTTAAGTGGTATGGACAGGGCTCGCCAATTAAGCGACCTGATTTGGTTAATTATTTCATTTGGCGTGAGAATACAGATGACCTTTATATTGGCGTTGAATGGGCAAAGGATACAAACGAAGTTCTTAAGCTTTTGAGCTTTTTGAGAAATGAACTGGGCGTTGATCCCAAGAAACTCCCATTTGATTCTTCTATCACGATCAAGCCCACATCAGAGTATAAATCCAAGCGTCATATACGCAAGGCGTATCGCTGGACACTGGACAACTTGAAAAAGTTCGCAACTGATGAGCGCCCATTGGTAATTGTTACCCTGGTACACAAGGGTAATATTCAGAAATTTACAGAAGGCTTTTTCTATAAATACGGTTACGAAGTAGCTACTGAGCCAGAATTCCGTAATGTGCTTATTACTGAAGCAGATTTTTACCACAAATTCGACGGTGATTTTCATAAGGCTTATGAAGCTGGCTACCGTATTTTGTTGAATGACAGAATAGCAGATAATATTTTCCAGCAGCTATTGACGCGCACGGGTGATTACAGTGTGCTTATTGCGCAGAACCTTAATGGTGATTATCTCTCAGATGCAGCGGCTGGCTTAATTGGTGGTCTGGGACTGGCAGCTGGTTCTAATATTGGCGACGGTCTGGCTGTGTTCGAAGCAACACACGGCACAGCACCAAAATATGCTGGTAAAGATAAAATTAATCCAGGCTCATTGATATTGTCAGCAGCTTTCATGCTCGAATACATGGGCTGGAAAGAAGCAGCAGAGTTGATTTACGATGGAATAAAGAAAACTCTGGCAAACGGCATTGGTACTTATGACCTTGTGCGTGAATGGAAGAAAGAAAATAGAACTGACTTGACAGAGGTTTCGACCTCTGGCTTTGCACAGGCTATTATAGACCACATGTAGTAATGAGGCTGTCTGCTAAGTAGATTAATTAACCCCCGCTGGCATAGGGCAGCGGGGGTTTTTGATTAGGCCGAGCGTGTGAAGCATTCGCACTTGCACAGCATGCAGTATTAGCCAAAGTTATAGTGCTTCTTGACCTTTTCTTTGACTATCCAAGTGCATGATAATCCTTGAGGGAAAGTGGCAAAATCACCGGCTTTGATGTGGTATTCACCCTGGTCGGTTTTTATAATTACGTCTCCCTGGATAAAGTAGCACTGTTCCTGTGTGCTGTAATGCCAGTCGAACTGGCTAGGTTCTTTTTCCCATATAGGCCATGAGAAAACGCCTCGTTTCTCGAGTTCTTCCTTCGAAAGCTGTTCGATTTTTACTTCTTGTGCCATGTTTTTATGTTTTTAGAATTCGATTTGTCCGAATAGAGAATCTTTTATTGTAAGCTTGTTGTAATCGTATTCTTCTACATGTCCAATTATTTGAGCATCAATATTAAAGCTTTGTGATATTTGAATGATTTTTTGTGCTGTGTTTTCGTCTGTATAAATTTCCATTCTGTGGCCCATGTTAAAGACTTGGAACATTTCTGACCATTCTGTGTTTGTTTCTTTCTGAATTATTTTAAAAAGCGGTGGTATTGGCAGAAGGTTGTCTTTTATGATGTGTCGGCGGTTGGTGAATTTAAGTACTTTTGTTTGTGCACCACCGCTGCAATGTATTATGCCATTAATTTTTTTTCTGTCTATTTGTCTGAGGATTTCAGCTATTATAGGTGCATAAGTACGTGTAGGAGATAGCAATAGCTCACCATACATGAGTCCGGTTTGAGGTTCTTTTTCTGTAGGGTAATGTTTCCCAGAATAGAGCACTTCTTCGGGTATAAGCGGGTCAAAAGTCTCGGGATAGTTGGATTTGACCTTTTGATTGAGAATATCATGACGTGCCGAGGTCAGTCCATTGCTTCCTATGCCTGAGTTGTAATAATCTTCATATTTAGCTTGACCATAAGAAGCGAGTCCAACAATGACGTTGCCAGGCTGTATGTTCACTTCAATAATTTTCTGTTTCTCGGTTCGTGCTGTTGCTGTAATATCTACGACAATTGTTCTGATTAGGTCTCCCATGTCAGCTGTCTCACCACCAGTGAGATACAGATTAATTCCATAAGGTCGCAGATGGTCGATAAAGTCCTGAGTGCTGTTGATTATTTCGGCAATAACCTGGCCAGGAATAAGAGTTTTATTACGCCCTATGGTGGAACTAATGAGAATGTTGTTTGTAATTCCCACGCAGAGCAGGTCATCGAGGTTCATGACAATGGCATCTTGAGCAATGCCTTGCCAGTATTTTAGGTCGCCAGTCTCTTGCCACATGATATAGGCAATGGTAGATTTGGTTCCTGCGCCGTCTGCGTGCATTACATTGCACATATTGCTATCATGGCCTAAGTAATCAGGGAATACCTTGCAGAAAGCATTTGGGAATAGTCCTTTATCAAGTTTTTTAATTGCGTTGTGAACATCTTCCTTTTGTGCAGATACACCACGTTTAGCATATTTACTCATTCTTTTGGTGGATTTTCGTTGGTTTGTTGTGTAGTGTCAACTGCTGAGCCGAACTTCTCGTAGTGTTCTATTTTCCCTATCACACGAAATTCTGTGCGTCTATTGAGTTCATTGCATATTTCCTGCTGGTCTTGCGATG